>NZ_JBHWZS010000016.1:8229-59593 GCF_042728155.1 Streptomyces sp. NPDC060209 | reverse complement strand
CCGTGGTGCTGGCGAGGAGCGCTTCGCGGATCAGGAAGCCGTCAGAGTCAGACCTCGTCGAGCGGGATACGGATCGTGGTCTCCTCGTCGTCGCCTGACAGCTGGGCGACCATGTTGGTGTTGAACACGTGGTGCTCCTTCGGTGGGTCGTTTCGAGCGGGCTTATGGAGCAGGGCTAGACCCGGCGCTCCCCGCCGTGCCCGCTGACTTCGGCGGGCACGACAGGCAATGCAGGATCTATTTGCCGTTGAGGTGTGCATCGAGGTGGGCCGACCAATCAGGCAGCCGTCAGGCCGTGACCTGCGTCAGCCGGTGCGGGGTGCGGATCCCCCCCCGTCGGGGAGGAGCTCGCCGGTGTCCTCGAAAATCACGAGCTCGTTGCACAGCAGGCTCCACCCCTGTTCCGGGTGGCTGGCCACGACGCGGGCGGCCTCGCGGTCGGAACTGTCTGCTGACGGACACGTCGGAGTGTGCCGACACGGGTTCGGCAGCGGGCTGGGGTCGTCGAGGGTGCTGTCGATGGGCATTGACCCTCCTTCTCAGGAAGCGAGCTCGGGGCTGTCCCGGGCTGGACGTGCATGGACCGCCCGCCTAGAGCGGTGGACGGAGGCTTGTCAGTCGAGAGGTAGGTCAGCGAGCCCGGAGAGCGGAGAGGTATGCCTCCTGCAGCCGGACGAACCTTTCGTGCAGCGGGGAGCCGTCTGCGCAGTAGGGGTCGCTCTGGCAGGGCGGGCAACCCTTGCTGTGGGCGCACCAGGCACCGCTGGCGGCCATGTAGAGGGTGTGGAGGCTCTCAGCCACTAGGGCCATCCGTTCATTGGTACGTGGTGGATATCAGTGACGCGATGCCCGGCATCCCACGCCCGGGCGGCCACGAGCAGAACGAGCGTGAGCGGATGGGCCAAGCCGCATACGGTCACCGCCCGCGCCGCAAGGTGCTGCGCAGCGCGGGCGGCAGATATGCACCGGGTCAGGGCTGTCGCCGCTCGGGCGCCACAGCGTGTGGCCGAGCGGGTGCCGGAGGGGGCTCCGTGCGCCCGTCACGCTCGTGCGGGGTCGGCCGCATCGGCAGCGTCAGCAGACCGAGTGCCTTGCAGGCGGGGCACGTCCAGCCGGTGAAACCGAACCGTCCACTGCACGTGTCGCACTGGAGGGTGTTGCTCTCCGGGGCCGGAGCGACGCCACCGCAACGGCACTTCCAGAAGCCGCACAGCCCGCACGCTTCGTCCGCCGACCGGAACGTCAGCGGGCGGGTCAGGAGCAGCACCGGCTGGCGGTCGTGATCCGGCATCATTTCGGCGAGAGTACGGCGGGCCCGACGGCCGGCGAAGTGCGCGCGGGTGTCGCCGTCAGCGGTCAGGTGGTCGACGAGCTGGCGGAAGGACATGTCGGTCTCGTCCCGCTCGTAGCCGCGCCCATCGTGGCCACCGCGATCGTCCTCGCGGCCGATGTCGTCGATCTTCCCCACCCACGGGACGGCGGAGAGCCCGGCCCGGTGCTCGGGTCGTGTGGGGGTCAGTGTCATGCTGCTCATGCGCGTGTTGCCCTTCGATCGAGGGTGACGTGCGAAGACGCACCCCCGGGGGCCTAAGCCCGGGGGTGCGTCGTTCTGTCGGGGCCTGCGGCCTTTGTGACTGCTGTAGGAGTAGCCGCGGGTCCGGCCGCCGCGGATTATTGCGGGGCGGCCGGAGCTGTGGTCGTTCGTGCCGGCGCGGGTCAGCGTTGGGAGCTGTATGTACCCAAGGGAAGATCTGGACTGCGGAACTCTGAGACGGCCCCAGGCGGCGGAATTCGGCAGACGTTGCTTAGTTCCTCGATCGCGGTGCCGCTGCGCTTGGCCGTCGGTTGCGTGCCAGCTGTGCTTTCGTGGTGTTGTGTCCACTCCGCTGTGTCGCGTCGTCGTGCCATGGCCGCCCGATGACGTGCCAGCAGCGCGTTGCTGGTGCGCTCGTCCTCAAGCTCCCTGTCGCGATGCGGCTGCGAACGCTTCAGCTGCTCGTACAGCGAGGCGAGCCGGGCCCCCTCGGCGCAACGTCGGGAACCGACGCAGCATTCTGCCGTTCGGCTCGCCTGACACTTCTTGATGTGCTCGGCGTAGGAGGTAAGGGCGTTGTCTGCGCTCACCTGCGTTGCGCTCATTCTGCTAATGGGCTTGAGTGCGGGCGCGGGCGGCTCGTAGTGCTGGCGGCCAGAGCTACGGCCTGCGGTTTCCGCGCTTCCGTCCTCTAGGCGTCTTTGCCAGACCTCGAACGGGACGTCGACGCTGACCAAACGGTTGCTGCCCTGGCAGCGGGCCGCTGCATCCTTACGTGCGACTCCGGTGTCGTGCGGAACGATTTTCTGCCTTTTGGCCTTGATGCCGGTAATTGGCACCCAGGTCTTGCAGTCGGGGCAAATCAGCGATGCGCAGGAGGGGCGCAGGTCGTACTGATGAGACCCAAGGGCGGAGACGGCGAGCACCGGGCGAAAGGCGGTGTTCCGTGAACGAGTCCGGCTCTTGCGGTAGCGGGCAGTGGGCTCAAGGGGCAAAGCAGCCATGTGAACTCCTTACAGGCTGGCTGATAGGGGGCATCGCGCCCTGTCGGCCTCCATTTCGCACGGCAAGACGGCGTTCCGTGGATAGGGCTGCGGACAGCGCTGCGACGCGGACAGGGCCGCCGTGGGGTCAGGCCCGGGGGAGTTTGATGCAGCTCTCTGAAACCCCGGCGACCGCGAGAGGCGGGCAACTCTCCCAGCTAGAACGAGTCAGCTGACGGCGGACTCGGTGAGGTACTTGTCGACTGATGCCCTTCGGATTCGCAGTCCTCGTCGACGGGCCGATCCGCTACCGAGTCGGTGCGCGCTCAGGCGCCCTTCACGGACTAGGCGGCGAACTGTCTGGGGATGCAGTCGCAAGATTTGCGCCACTTGGACGGCGTTCAGTAGTTCGTTCTCCGAGGTCTCGCCCACTTGTGTCTCCAACCTTGAAGCCTTCTCCCCTAGGGGAGCTGTGGTCATTGAAGCCTACTCCCCTAGGGGAGTCAAGCGCCCTTAGTGAACGCGGCTGACTCCCAGCAAAAGAGCCCCTGTCAGCAGGTGCTGACAGGGGCTCGGGAAATGCTGGGTCAATCAGTGAAGTCGTACTCCATGATGAAGCGGGAGGCGTCGAGCAGCATGATGTTGACTTCGACAATTCGCCCGGCCTCGTCGGCTGCGGTGCGCACGATGTGCATCACAGGGGTGCCGGCTCCCATCTGGAGGCGATCGGCTTCTTCCGGGCTGGGCATGCGCGAGCGTAGCTCCTCGCGAAAACGCCGGGGCTCGTGCCCGAGGTCCGCCAGGCGCGCGTAGATGCCGCCTGCTCCAGTGTCAATCTGCATGATGGGTGAGCCGGCCACGATGTCCATGGGTAGGTAGGACGCGGCAGTCATCACTGGGACGCCCTCCACCGTATAGATCCTCGAGCGCTTGCAGACCTGATCCTCGCTGGTTAGGTCCATCGTCCGGGCGACCTCGATAGATGGAGAGGTGGCAACTGGCACTTCCGTGACAGGCGTCATCGGTCGGTCGTGAACGTCGACCGACCACATCGACTGGCCTCCGCCCCAAAGCTCTTTGGATAGCCTTTTGGTTGCGTTGCGGCGGATGGGCCGGAAGGAGCGGACGAAGAACCCCTTGCCATGTCGGCTCTCCAGAACCCCTTGATCACGCAGAGAGACGAGCGCGTTCCGAGCGGTCATCTTCGAGACGCCGTGGCGCTCTTTGAGTTCCATCTCGCTGGGCACTTTCTGGCCAGAGCTCAGGGTGCCATCGAGGATCATGGCCCGCAGCTCTGCTGCAATCCGCTGAAACGCGGGTTGTCCGCGATCTTGCGGCGTCTTCTCGGCTGGCAAGAAATCCTCCTCGTGACTCTCCTAGGGGACCACGCTAACGCTCGCCATGAGTGCTTGCGCAGGGGCCTCCGGTGGCGAGGGTGAACCTTCCCTCCGTGACATACTCCCCTAGGGGAGTTTATGATGACCTGACACACGATCGAAGAGCTTGCTCCAAATGCCATGCCCGTCGTTTCGCGCCTGATCCCTGGTGCTGAAGAGGAGCTCCCGTGGGCCACAGGGTCGGTCCAGGCGTTGCCCGTTCACTCGTCCTGCCGCCCCAGAAACGCAGAAGCGGCCCCGTCGCCACAACGGGACCGCTTCCTTAGCTACCGACTCGTAGGCCTGAACACCCGAGTCGTGTCCGGTGAGGTGACCTCACCGGGGTGATGCCAGTGGACCTTACGGTCCCCACAATCACGTTTACCCAGGATAAGCGTCTTGCTGCGCGCGGAGCCGCCATCGGGGTATCTCGTTGGGTCACATTCACAGGTCATGGCTCCCCTAGCCAGGGATCTAGCCTTGCTGTACCTCGTGCGCGCCTGCGCAGGGCCTTCCATCGCGCCCTCTTTCGCGGGCTGCCGGTTCGCCCATTTTTCCACCACTTCTCTATGGGTGACAGCCGCCCCTCACTGCCACCGTCCGGGCGCACCCTCGCTAGCCGCCCTCTCACTCGTTGAACGCGGACTCACGCGATCCGTAGCGTCTATCTCGGTGAGTGACCTCACGGCCGGAGATCTTCCGCCATCGAAGGCACTGTGAGTGCGGCCGTGGCAGAAGCCTCCGCTATCTCCTCGAGCGCCCACTTCGCGACCGATGGCTCTCCTGTCATGCCGGTATCGCTGGTGCTCGGCATGTCTCAGAATGTTGCGCACACGCGGTCGCGGCAGGCGGAGCCGCATGCGTGGCTGCGTTCTGTGGTGTGGCTGGTGAGTGCTGGTCTGCATCCGCGGTCGGGGCCGGCCACGCTCGTTGTCGCCCGTGATCTGGCATCTCGGATGGACTACCGGCGCGGTCTCGTCATGTACGGGCTGGACGGGACCGTCCAACGCACCGGCTTGTCCCGGGCAACGGTGAAGCGCCACGTCGCAGTGCTGCGGGAGCTGGGTGCACTGGCGTGGTGGCGGCACGGGTCGAAGCGGAACCTGCGCATGCCTGGCCGGGCCTACACCGCTACGGCCACGATCTACGCCGCTGTCATCCCGCCGACCCACGACATCGCTATGGGGCACCGGTTGACCGGATCCGGCTACCAGGCTCGAGTGTGTGGGGTCACAGAGGCGGGCCGAGAGCGAGCGGTAGCGGTGGCCCAGACGAAGCGGTCCACGAAGCCTGTGGATAGCCGGGCTGTGGATAGGTCCTGCCCAGGGGTGCGTGAGCCCCATTCTCCTGGTCGTTACCACCGATCACCTGAAGTGCAGGTTGAGAGTGGTAGTAAAGACACCTCGCGCCAGCGCGCGAGCCGCTCCACCGCATCACCCCTCCCTGACAAGAGCAGCAGCAAGGGGCGAGGGCCTCGACGGACCGCTCGACAGGTGCAGCGTGGTATCTGGATCACCAGGCAGGTGCGGGCCCGTGTTCAGTGGACCCAAGGTGTCCGGCTGCGACGCCTCGAGTACGTGCTGCGTCCACTGCTGGACCCTGGTCTGGATGCTGACACGATCGCGGCGGAGCTCCACTCCTGGATGTTGACCTGGCGCCCGGCCCGCCCGGCTGAGTACATCCGTGTCCAGCTGGCCCGACAGGCATCCGCCGAGCACACCGCAGCGGCACTGGAGACGCCCGAGCTCTGGGACAACGACGCGGCACCCGGGGCATTCACCGCTCCCCGCCAAGACCTGGTCCGCAGCGTCCTGGACGGACTTGCCGCCGGTATGGCCGCCTACTCCGCCCGGCAGACCGAGCAGGGCCTGGACGACCTCACCGATGCTGCTGCCGCGTTTCTCGGCACCACCACCTCGACGGGAGTCCTCGCATGACCGAGATCAGCGGTGTCGGCCTTGCCCGCGTCGCCCTCCGCGCAGCCCAGGCCGCAGCAAAGACCGCACCCCAGCCCAAGCGCCGAGCAGGCGCATCCGTACCACGCCGCGTTGCGGGCAGCGGCGGGCAGGGAACCTGCACGCGTGCGCGGGGAGCAGACTGAAACCGCTTCGTCCTTGCCGGGACGGGGCGGGGGCCATCTCCGCGTGTGCGGGGAGCAGTACGAGCACCCGGAGGAACGGGCCTGCGAGGTGGGGCCATCCCCGCAGGTGCGGGGAGCAGTGCGCCCAGCTCCCTTAGGACCTTCACGTGGCGGGACCATCCCCGCCGGTGCGGGGAGCAGGACCTGTCGGTCACCGTCAGGTCCTCACGGACGGGACCATCCCTGCGGGTGCGGGGAGCAGACGTACAGCCGGATGACGCCCCCGATGGCCGAGGGGTCATCCCCACGTGCAAGGGGAGCAGTTCATGTATTCGAGAAGCCCAGCGTTACGCATGGGACCATCCCCGCAGGTGTGGGGAGCAGCAGGCGTGGCCGGCTGAAGATGAAGGGTCATGGGGACCATCCCCGCGGGCGCGGGGAGCGGCGGCGCCAGCCGTCGCCGAGCTCGACACGGGTGGGACCATCCCCGCGGGTGCGGGGAGCAGAGGCCGAGGGTGACGCCGCCGACGGTGACGATGGGACCATCCCCGCGGGTGCGGGGAGCAGGCACTGACCACGACCGACGGCGCGGGCGGCGAGGGGCCATCCCCGCGGGTGCGGGGAGCAGGCGTCGATCGTCACGCCGTGCACGGTCGGCTCGGGACCATCCCCGCGGGTGCGGGGAGCAGGGAGTCGTCGCCCCCGTGATTACCCCGGCCACGGGACCATCCCCGCGGATGCGGGGAGCAGCAGCGGGTCGACCACGCGGTCGGGACGCTGCGGGGACCATCCCCGCGGGTGCGGGGAGCAGCCGGAGCCGGAGGAGCCGGGGAGCGGGCTGGAGGGACCATCCCCGCGGGTGCGGGGAGCAGGCCAAGGCTCCGATTACCGCGGAGAACCCTCTGGGACCATCCCCGCGGGTGCGGGGAGCAGGTACGCGGCCACCAACACTCCCGCCTTGGCCAGGGACCATCCCCGCGGGTGCGGGGAGCAGGCGGTGAGCGCTGCCCGCCTTGCTTCGCTTTCGGGACCATCCCCGCGGGTGCGGGGAGCAGGTTCTACGGCGAGGAGGCGGCGTGATGCGCACGGGACCATCCCCGCGGGTGCGGGGAGCAGAGGCCATGAGCGGGACGAACGCGGGGCGCTGCGGGACCATCCCCGCGGGTGCGGGGAGCAGAACAATTTTTCGGTCTCCGTCAGGCCACCCAGGGACCATCCCCGCGGGTGCGGGGAGCAGGAGTAGACCGATCTGCTTCCCGCTCAGCGTGAGGGACCATCCCCGCGGTGCGGGGAGCAGTCCACGGGAGACAGCGCCTGAGTCAGGCCGTGGGGACCATCCCCGCGGGTGCGGGGAGCAGGTCCTGGGGGTCTCCAAGGCTCTCGATCTCCTGGGACCATCCCCGCGGGTGCGGGGAGCAGCAGTCGAGCCCGTCGGGCTGGCGAACCGTGAAGGGACCATCCCCGCGGGTGCGGGGAGCAGGCCTGACCTGGGGCGACATGGCAGCCGCCTGGGGGGACCATCCCCGCGGGTGCGGGGAGCAGCGACGACCACGAACATCTACCGGGGCACGGTCGGGACCATCCCCGCGGGTGCGGGGAGCAGACTGCCTGACCTGGCACGTTACGGCGGGAAGTTCCGGTTCTTAAGCACTTTCGTCGAAATGTACATATAGGTCATGGTGTCGCTTTCTGGATGTTCGTGGCTACCTGTTGATGAGCAAGATCGGCGCATCTTACGGTTAATTCCTTACCGACATGCTGAGCTTGGTCGGAAGCTTCTGAGTTTTCTCAACAGGACGTGTTGTTCGGGGGTTTGCCTGTATTTATCTGACATGGCTGTTGAGGGTGGGGTCGGTTCTGGTCTCGGGGGGCGGCTTCAGGGGGCTGCTCGGCGGGTGTGGGCGAAGCATGACCGGGATTCCGAGGGCTGGCTGCCGTTGTGGCGTCATATGGAGGACAGTGCCGCGGTGGCGGGGCTGTTGTGGGATGAATGGCTGCCGGGGCAGATTCGGGATGTGATCGCAGGTTCGCTGCCAGGGGGGTGGGTGGACGGGCGGCGTCTGGTGGTGTGGCTGGCAGGTGTGCACGACATCGGCAAGGCGACGCCGGCGTTCGCATGTCAGGTCGATCAGCTGGCCGACCGGATGCGAGATGTGGGTCTTGCGATGCGCACCCGGACGCAGTTAGGGCCGGACAGAATGCTCGCGCCGCACGGTCTCGCCGGTCAGTTGCTGCTTCAGGACTGGCTGGAGGAGCGGCACGGTTGGGCGGCGAGAGCGTCTGGTCAGTTTGCGGTCGTGGTGGGTGGCCACCATGGAGTGCCGCCGGAGCACGGGCAGATCAAGGCGCTGTATGACCGACCGCATCTGCTGCGTACGGCTGGTCCGGAGCAGGCGGTGTGGCGTCGGGTCCAGGACGAGTTGTTGGACGGATGCGCAGAGGTTTTCGGTGTCCAGGAGCGGCTGGGTGTGTGGCGGTCGGTGAGGCTGCCGCAGCCGGTGCAGGTGCTGCTGAGTGCGGTCGTGATTGTCGCGGACTGGATTGCGAGCAATCCGGATCTGTTTCCGTACTTTCCGCAGGAGGTGCCGCGTTCCGGTGAGGAGCGGGTAGCGGCTGCGTGGCGTGGGCTGAGTCTGCCGTCGCGTTGGGAGCCGCAATTGCCGCCGGTGGATGCGGCGGAGTTGTTCGCTTCTCGGTTCGATCTCCCCGATGGGGCTGTCGTGAGGCCGGTGCAGGAGGCTGCGGCGCGGTTGGCGCATGCCATGCCGGAGCCGGGGTTGATGGTAATCGAGGCGCCGATGGGGGAGGGGAAGACGGAGGCGGCGCTGGCGGTGGCGGAGATTTTCGCGGCGCGTACGGGGGCGGGTGGTGTGTTTTTCGCGTTGCCGACGATGGCGACGGGGAACGCGATGTTCCCGCGGCTGCTGGGCTGGCTGGAGCGGTTGCCGGCTGGGGAAGGGGCCCGGATGCCGGTGTTGTTGGCGCATTCGAAGGCTGCTCTGAACGAGGACTTTGCCGAGCTGATGCGCGAGAGTCGGCATCCGATCACGGCGGTGGATGTTGACGAGGACGTTCCCCAGTGGCGTCCCGCGGATCATGGGCGGGTGGCTCCGGCAGTACTGGTGGCGCATGCGTGGCTGCGGGGGCGGAAGAAGGCGATGCTGTCGTCGTTCGTCGTGGGGACGGTGGACCAGCTGTTGTTCGCCGGGCTGAAGAGCCGTCACCTGGCGTTGCGTCACCTTGCGGTGGCGGGCAAGGTGGTCGTGATCGATGAGGCACACGCTTACGACACGTACATGAGTGCCTATCTGGACCGGGTGCTGGAGTGGCTGGGGGCATACGGCGTCCCTGTGGTGGTGCTGTCCGCGACGTTGCCGGCGGGGCGGCGCCGTGAGCTGGCGGAGGCCTATGCGGGTGCCGGGCCGGGGACGGAAAGCTTCGCAGCGGTGGACGAGGCCACCGGGTATCCGCTGGTGACGTGCGTGGCGCCGGGTACGGCACCGGTCATCGAGCGTCCGGGGGTATCGGGGCGGGGCGGCCAAGTGCTCTTGGAGGCGCTGGACGACGAGCTGGACGTTTTGGTGGACCGGCTCGGTGCGGAGCTGGAGGGCGGCGGCTGTGTTCTGGTGATCCGTAACACCGTTTCGCGGGTCCTGGACACCGCGAAGGTGCTCCGGGAGCACTTCGGCCAGGAGCGGGTGACCGTGGCGCATTCGCGGTTCGTCGATGTGGACCGCGCCATGAAGGACGCCGATCTGCTGGTCCGTTTCGGGCCGCCGGGGAAGTCGGCCGCCTCGCGGCCGGTAGGGCCGCACATCGTGGTGGCCAGTCAGGTCGCCGAGCAGTCCCTGGATGTGGATTTCGATCTCATGGTCAGCGATGTGTGCCCGGTCGACCTGCTTCTGCAGCGCGTGGGCCGGCTGCACCGCCACCAGCGTGGTGAAGGCCAGGCGGAGCGGCCGGCGGGGATGAGGGAGGCTCGGTGCCTGGTGACGGGGGTGGACTGGTCCGGGACCGTGCCTGTCCCGGTGCGCGGGTCGGTTGCCGTGTACGGGCAGTACAGCCTGCTCCGGTCGCTCGCCGTGCTGCGCCCGCACCTGGAGAGCGGCGGACGGGCGGTTCACCTGCCGCAGGACATCAGCGCACTGGTGCAGGCGGCTTACGGGCCACAGGAGCAGGTGCCCGCAGGGTGGGAGGACGTGCGGGACCAGGCCTTGGTGCGGCACGAGAAGCACCGAGCGGACCAGGCGGAGCGGGCGGGTCGGTTCCGGCTCGATGCGGTTGGGCGGGATGGGCGGCCGCTGATCGGCTGGGTGTCGGGCGGTGCGGGGGATGCGGACGATACGCGGGCCGGCCGTGCTCAGGTCCGTGACAGCCAGGAGACGCTGGAAGTCCTCGTCGTGCAGAGGCTGGGCGACGGACGGCTCGTCACCCTCCCGTGGCTGGCGAGCGACGGCCGGGGCAGAGCACGCGGGAATCTCGATCTTCCCGTGGACCGGTGCCCCTCGCCGGTGGCGGCGCGGGCCGCGGCGAGCAGTGGTCTGCGGCTGCCCATCCAGTTCTCAGCCCCCAAAGTCATGGACCGTGCGCTCAGTGAGCTCGAGAAGTTCTACGTACCGGCCTGGCAGGCGAAGGACAGCCACTGGATGGCCGGGCAGTTGATCCTCGTCCTCGACGCCGATTGTCAGACCCATCTGGGAGGCTTCGGCCTCCGCTACAGCGAAAGTGATGGACTCGAGGTGACCCGTGTCTGAGACACCGCCGGAACAGCCGGCAGACAGCGGCGGCCCGTTATCGTTCGATCTAACCGGCCGCTTGTGGATAGGGGTACTTCGCTGCGACGGTGTGCAGGAAGAGATGTCGCTGCGCACGGTGTTCGCCGAAGCCGGGCGGGTGCGGCGGCTGGTGGGGGATCTGCCCACCCAGGAGTTCGCTCTGCTGAGGCTGCTTCTCGCGGTCGCCCATGACGCTCTGGACGGACCGCGGGACATCGATCACTGGGCGGATCTGTGGGCCGATGAAGACTGCTTCGCGCCCGTTGATGCATACCTCCACGAGCACCAGGAGCGGTTGGACCTGCTGGATGCCAAGGCTCCGTTCTTTCAGGTCGCCGGTCTGCGCACAGGCAAGGGTGAGGTGGCTTCCCTCAACCGGATCGTCGCGGACGTTCCGAACGGGGAGCCGTTCTTCACCTCACGGATGCCGGAGGTCAGCCGTCTCGGGTTCGCTGAGGCAGCCCGGTGGGTCGTGCACGCCCACGCCTTTGACCCCTCTGGCATCAAGAGCGGCGCCGAGGGAGACGCCCGAATCGTGAAGGGCAAGGTCTACCCGCTCGGGGTGGGCTGGGCCGGCACCCTGGGCGGTGTGTTCGCCGAGGGCGACACACTGCGTGAGACCCTGCTGCTGAATCTGGTGGCCGCGGACATGAACGGGCTTCGCTTCGAAGCCGGTGACCGTCCCGCCTGGCGGCGCGACCCCGATGGACCAGGCGTCACGGAGCACCGGCAGCCCAGTGGGGTGCGCGACCTGTACACCTGGCAGACGCGGCGGATGCGGCTGCACTTCGACGAGCACGGTGTCCAAGGTGTCGTCCTCGGCTACGGCGACCCGCTCAGTGCACACAACATGCACACCCGTGAGCCGATGACCGCCTGGCGCCGCAGCCCCGCGCAGGAGAAGAAGCGCGGTGAGGCCCTGGTGTACCTGCCACGCGAACACGACCCCGCGCGTGCCGCCTGGCGGGGGCTCGCGGCGCTGATCTCGGAGCGCACCGAGTCCGGTCAGGGGGCGCAGGCCGCACCGTACCTGCGGCCTGGGATCTTGGAATGGGTGTCCCGGCTGGCCACGGAAGGCGAGTTGGAACGCAATTTCCTCATCCGCGCCCGGGTGATCGGCCCGGTGTACGGGACACAGCAGTCCGTGATCGACGAGATCGTCGACGACCGCCTTGCCATGGGCGTGGTGCTGCTGCACAGCCGTGACCGCGCGTATGGGACGCAGGCCATCGACGCGGTCGACGACGCGGAGAAGGCCGTCACCGCCCTCGGTGACCTGGCCACCGATCTGGCCCGGGCGGCCGGTGCCGAGTCCGACGGGCCCCGCGCCACGGCCCGCGACCAGGGGTTCGGGGCTCTGGACGGTCCTTACCGGTCGTGGCTCGCCGGGCTTGCCGACGCCCCGGACCCCTACCTGGCCCGAGAGGGGTGGAAACGGGATGTCCACCGGACCGTCGCAGAGCTCGGCCGCCGGCTCCTTGCCGCGGCCGGGGACGCGGCGTGGGCAGGTCGAACGGTGCCCGGGAAGCAGGGCACCCTGTGGCTCAACTCCGGCCTTGCCGACGTCTGGTTCCGTGCCCGCCTGACCAAGGCACTCGGCACCCCACAGTCCGACAGCACGCCTGCTGACCCGGCTGCCGCCTCCGACCTCACCCCGAAGGTGAACGCATGACCACCGCCATCCCGCTTACCGCCTCACAGCGCGTGCGGGAAACCACCAACAGCCTGATCCGCCCGCTGCAGCGAGACCTGCTCAGCGACCGGTCGCACGCCGTCGCCGCCCTGGCCCGCCTGCGCCGCGGCGCAGGCAAGGACACCTCCCAGGTCCCCGACCTGTGGGGTCTGATCGACATCGGCCCCCTGCACGACCGGCCCCAGGACGGCGGCCGCCCTCTGACTGAGGAGCAGCTCACCCGCGCCGAGGACGCCGTGCACACCGCCCTGACCCTATGGGCCCTGCACCAGCAGTCCCGCGGGCACGGCATGCACCAGACCGGCACCCACCCCACCCACCACGGACTCGGAGCGGCAGTACGCCAGCTGATGCCTCCCGGCGAAATCGCCGAACCCGTCCGCAAACGCCTCGTCCGGGCCGGCACCGCTCCCGACCTTCCGCAACTGGCACAACGCCTGCGCGACATCGTGCTGCTGCTGCGGGGACAGGACATCCCCCTCGACTACGCGCTCCTCGCGCAGCAGCTCTACGAGTGGCAAGCCCCCGGCGGACGCGACACGGTCCGTCGCGCCTGGGGCCGCTCCTTCCACGCCCACCGCGGCCCGCAGGGCACCCCCAAAGCCGGTGTCCCGGCGCCTGCCGTTTCCCCGGAACACGACAACACTGCTGACAAGGACGCCTCGTGACCCGCATCTACATCGACGTGCACGCCCTGCAGACCGTGCCGCCCAGCAACCTCAACCGCGACGACACCGGCGCTCCCAAGTCCGCCGTGTACGGGGGAGTGCCCCGCGCCCGGGTGTCCAGCCAGGCGTGGAAGCGTGCCACACGCGCCTACTTCGGTGACGAGCACCTGCTGGATCCCAGTGAGCTCGGCGTGCGGACGAAGAAGGTTGCTGAGGTTCTCGCCGACCGCATCAGCGCCCTGGACCCCGCACTCGAGCGGGCCGAGGTCCTGCAGACTGCGGCAGTCGTGATCGAGACCGCCACTGGTTCGAAGATTGAAGTACCCAAGCGGAGCGCGGATGCCGCCAAGGACGGCGAGGAGCAGCCGGCGCCGCAGTCGAAGTACCTGATGTTCCTCAGCGCCCGCCAGCTCGACGGCCTGGCCGCCCTCGCCGTTGAGGGCGCCCCGGACATCAAGGGCTATCTGAAGGACAAGACGAACAAGGCCCGGGCGAAGGAGATCGCCGACACCCGGCACTCCGTCGACATTGCCCTGTTCGGACGGATGGTCGCCGACTCCGCCGACATCAACGTCGACGCGGCCGTTCAGGTAGCCCACGCGATCAGCGTCCACCGCGTCGAGAACGAATCCGACTACTACACGGCCGTCGACGATCACAACAACGATGCGGAGCCCGGCGCCGGAATGATCGGGACGGTCGACTTCAACTCCGCCACCCTCTACCGCTACGCAGCACTCGGTGTCCACCAGCTCACCGACAACCTGGGCCAGGGGCTGCGCGAGGACGAACCAGTGACCACGCCGGTGCGGCGGGCTGTGGAAGCGTTCGTGCACGGCTTCGTCGCGTCCCTGCCGACCGGGAAGATCAACACGTTCGGGCACCACACACTCCCCGACGCGGTCATCGTCAAGCTCCGCACCACCCGGCCCGTCAGCTTCGTCGCCGCATTCGAGGAACCCGTACGCGCCGAGCACCAGAGCGGCCACGTCAAGGAAGCATCCGCCCGCCTGGCCGAGTACATCCCCGACATCGAACGTGCCTACGGAGACGAGGAATCCACCCTCACCTGGGTTCTTCGCGTCGGACCGAACACGGAAAAACTCTCCGGAATCGGAGAAGAGGCCACCAACCTGACCTCGCTCGTCTCACTGGTCGGCCAGGCCGTCGCCGACCACCTGGACAAGCCCGCATGAGCGTCCTCACCCTGCTGCTGGCCGGCCCCCTTCAGTCCTGGGGGGCCTCCGCCCGCTTCACCCGCCGCACCACCGAAACCGCACCCACCAAAAGTGGTGTCCTCGGTATCCTCGCCGCAGCCCAAGGCATCCAGCGCAGCGACGACACCCGCCTCGCCGAACTCGCGGCACTGCGCTTCGGCGTCCGCATCGACCAGCCCGGCACTCGCGTCCGTGACTTCCAGACCGCCCACCACCGAGTCACCGAAAAATCGATGCCGCTCTCCGAGCGGTTCTATCTCGCGGACGCCGTCTTCACCGCAGCGCTCGAAGGCGACCACACCCTTCTGACCGCCCTCCATAACGCCCTGCGCACCCCTGTCTATCCCGCCTACCTCGGCCGCCGATCCTGCCCGCCCGCCCGGCCCGTCGAACTCGCCATCCACGACACGACCCTCACCCGCGCCCTCAGCGACGAACCCTGGCACGCAGCCCCCTGGTACCAGAAACTCCACCGCACAGCCCCAACCATCCCGCTTGTGGTGCTCCGCGACGCCGCACCTGGCGACGGCCACGGCGACACCCAGCGCGACCATCCCCTCAGCTTCGCCGCCGAACACCGCCGCCACGCACTGCGCACCGTCATCAGCGAAACCGTGGACGTTCCCAACCCTCGCGCCACCACCCGCCCGCCGGCCCAACGGCAGCCCGTTCCGCACCACGACCCGTTCGGTCCGCTGGAGGACAACCTCTGATGCACCTGACCCGATTCCGCATGAACACGGCCCGTCCCGGAGCCCGCCGCCTGCTCGCCTCCCCCCAGGTCCTGCACGCCGCCGTAATGGCCTCCTTCCCCCACCTTCTTCCTACAGCGGATACCACCTCCGGTCCTCGCGTGCTGTGGCGCCTCGACCACAACGCACGCGCCGAAGTGCTCCTCTACATCGTCAGCCCCGACCGCCCCGACCTCACCCACCTCGTCGAACAAGCCGGCTGGCCCGCCGCCGCCCTCGACCCCGAAACCCCCGGCTGGCACACCCGCCCCTACGCCTCCCTCCTCGACCGCCTCACCACGGGCGAGTCCTGGGCCTTTCGCCTCACCGCCAACCCCATCCACCACATCCGCCGCAAGGACGGCGAACCCACCAAAGCCACCGCGCACATCACCCCCAACCACCAAATGGGCTGGCTCCTTAAATCCGAACGCCAGGAACGCGCCGGCTTCCGCATCAACGAGAAGCCCCACGATCAGCGGCTCCTCCCCGCCGGCACCACCCACCGCCAGCACCCCCACCACGGCGACCGCTACGCCCTCACCGTCCGCGACGAACGCACCCTCACCTTCGCCAAAAACCGCGACACCCGCTCACCCCGCAACCAGGTGAAAGTCGTCACTGTCACCTACGACGGCCACCTCACCGTCACCGACCCCGATGCACTGCGCCGCACCCTCACACAAGGAATCGGCAAGGCCAAGGCATACGGCTGCGGACTCATGACCCTCGCCCCGATCTCCGCCGGCTGACGCCATGAGCACCGTCGGCCAACGCCCCGCCCTCACACCGCGCCACCTCACCCGCACGGCAGAACGTCTCTCCTTCATCTACCTCGAGCGCTGTACGGTCCATCGGGACGCCAATGCCATCACCGCCGAAGACGCCGACGGCACCACCCACATCCCCTCCGCAACCATCGGCACACTTCTCCTGGGCCCCGGCACTCGCATCACCCACCAGGCGATGAGCGTCCTCGGCGAAACGGGAGCCTGCGTCGCCTGGGTCGGCGAGCACGGCGTCCGCTACTACGCCGGCGGTCGCGCCCTCAGCCGCTCCGCAAACCTCGTCGAAGCACAGGCCACCCAGTGGGCCAACGTCCGCAGCCGCATCAGCGTCGCACGCGCCATGTACCGGCTCCGGTTTCCCGACGAAGACCCCACTCGCCTCACCCGCCACGAACTCCTCGGCAGAGAAGGCACCCGGGTCAAAGAGTGCTACCGCGCCCAGGCAGCCCGCACCGGGATTCCTTGGAACGGACGCAAGTACACCCCCGGAGACTTCACCAGTGGCGACCCTGTCAACCAGGCCATCACCGCCGCCGCGCAATGTATGTATGGAGTCGCGCACGCAGTCGTAGCCTCACTCGGCTGCAGCCCGGGACTGGGGTTCGTGCATTCAGGCCACGAACTCTCCTTCGTCCTTGACATCGCTGACCTCTACAAAACCGACATTGGTATCCCGCTTGCCTTCGACGTAGCAGCCGAAGCCGAAGAGGACGTCGGATCGCGCACCCGCCGGGCCCTCCGGGACAAGATCAACGAAACCAGGCTTCTCGAACGCTGTGTGAACGACATCAAAGGCCTGCTTTTGCCCAACGCACCGGATCGGGTTGGCGAACCAGTCGAGAGCGCAGACCGCGTGGCACTCCAGAGCGACAGAGGACTGTTGGTCGAATCAGGAGTGAACTACGGAGCGGACGAACAAGAGGCGGCCATCTGGTGACCGTGATCGTCCTCACCAACTGCCCGCCAGGCCTTCGGGGATTCCTCACGCGGTGGCTCCTGGAGATCTCCGCAGGTGTGTTCATCGGCAACCCCTCAGCCCGGATCCGCGACGTTTTGTGGGACGAAGTTCAGCAGTACGCCGGCCAAGGGCGGGCGCTTCTTGCCCACACCACCAACAATGAGCAAGGCTTCACCTTCCGTACTTACGACCACGCGTGGCACCCCACCGACCATGAAGGAATCACGCTGATCCGGCGTCCCAGCATCAGCCCCAGTTCATCGGCCGGCTCCGGGAAGCCCGGGTGGAGCGCTGCGGCCAAACGCCGTCGATACGGTAAGAGATAACGATATGTCTGCAATGCCTGGATCGATGAAAGTGCTCGAAAACCTGCCGAGGGACAGATAAACCTGCAGGCCAGCGAGTCTGCTCCCCGCGCCCGCGGGGATGGTCCCGACCAGCCGAGCCGGATGCGCGGCGGTCACCGCTGCTCCCCGCGCCCGCGGGGATGGTCCCAGCAGGAGGATCCAGACGGCTGGACTCATCGTCTGCTCCCCGCGCCCGCGGGGATGGTCCCGACCCGCACACCGCGGGCCGGAGTAGACGAAACTGCTCCCCGCGCCCGCGGGGATGGTCCCTTCTTCGTTGAGAGCACCACCGCGGGAACGCGCTGCTCCCCGCGCCCGCGGGGATGGTCCCAACAAACGGGCCGGACGCCTGCGACTCCTACACTGCTCCCCGCGCCCGCGGGGATGGTCCCGACCTGTACGGCGACAACCAGTGCGAGGCCTGCTGCTCCCCGCGCCCGCGGGGATGGTCCCCTCGCCCTGCTGGATCGACCGGAAGATGACGACTGCTCCCCGCGCCCGCGGGGATGGTCCCTCGGTGTGACCTCGGTGTCTCCCGGCATGGCGCTGCTCCCCGCGCCCGCGGGGATGGTCCCTTGGGGTTGGAGTCCTGGAGCATCGCTCCTTCCTGCTCCCCGCGCCCGCGGGGATGGTCCCCGCAGCGGGTGGTACTGGTGTGGTGCATCTGGCTGCTCCCCGCGCCCGCGGGGATGGTCCCCGTGAGCGCACTGTCGAGTCCGTCCTCTCGAGCTGCTCCCCGCGCACGCGGGGATGGTCCCGCTACTCGTATGCACAGCACACGGGCAGCGTTCTGCTCCCCGCGCCCGCGGGGATGGTCCCCCGGACGTCTCCCGGATCCGCATCCACCGGTGCTGCTCCCCGCGCCCGCGGGGATGGTCCCCTCGCCGTGATGCAGGGCCCGGACGGTGTGCTCTGCTCCCCGCGCCCGCGGGGATGGTCCCCGGTGGCCCCAGGAGCGCCAGCGCCGAGGGCTCTGCTCCCCGCGCCCGCGGGGATGGTCCCGCCTGGGAGAACGCCCGATGAGCGCCCGCGACCTGCTCCCCGCGCCCGCGGGGATGGTCCCGGCTGGAAATTCAGCATCACTCCGAACGGGAGCTGCTCCCCGCGCCCGCGGGGATGGTCCCCGGGTCCAGCAGGAAGCCCAGGACGCCTCACGCTGCTCCCCGCGCCCGCGGGGATGGTCCCCAGGAAGGACCGACCGCATGACCACGCAGACCCTGCTCCCCGCGCCCGCGGGGATGGTCCCGAGCTGGCCTCGGGCCAGGCCGTCATCGTCGACTGCTCCCCGCGCCCGCAGGGATGGTCCCGATGCGGAACTCCACCAGCACCACCGTGGAGTCTGCTCCCCGCGCCCGCGGGGATGGTCCCTGGTCGCGCGTCAGCACGCGGCCGAGCGCCTCCTGCTCCCCGCGCCTGCGGGGATGGTCCCAACACCGACCGCGCCAGCACGACCAGCAGCGACTGCTCCCCTCGCCCGCGGGGATGGTCCCCTCAACGCCTATCACGCGACCTCTTGGAGGATGCCTCACGTGGTGAGTTTTGCCAGCTTCTTATAACAGGTCAGGGTTGCGGCGAGGCCGAGGAAGCGAGGAAGTGACTGCCCTTGGGTTCGTATCGGACGGTGAGCCGGCGGTAGCCGAACAGCCAGGCGATCGACCGCTCGATCTTCCAGCGGTGGCGGCCGAGCCGCTCGCCGGACTCGCTTTCCCGGACGCGCGATCCGCGGGATCAGGCCGCGGCCGCGGAGCCATGGGCTCGGCGGGTGAGGGGTGCTGGGGTCACTGTGGAAGCGGCGGGTGCCGCCTTCATGGCAATGGCTGCGGATCGAGATTGCGACCCGGCCGCCTCTTGCACCTGCTCATTGCTCCGAAACGCGGGATGTAGCTCTTGAGCAAGGTGTGCTTGAGCCTGTTCGGGAGGGCCTGCAACTTCCAGTAGTTGCCCTCGGTTCCCTTGGGCATGCGATGGTTCCCCCTCAATTGCACCGCGCAGTTTGTTGCAGATTGTGCGGCATCGGGCGGCGGTGCGTGAAGAACAGGTGTAGTGCCGGAAAGGCGACGAGGTTCGCGGCGGGTCGCGTGTGGTGTCCGGCGCGGAGTCGTGTTGCCGCTCCACGTGGGTGTTCGCCGGCCTGGGCGGGGCCGACGTGGTGACTGAAGCGAGTCCTCGCCCACTGATCGACGGGGCGAGGACGGTGCTGCCTGCCCGGCCGTAAGGTCAGTCGGTCTTCTCCTTTCGGTGCCATCGGGTCCAGACGCGGGTGGAGAGCCATACGACGGCGGCCACGATGACCCCGGCTACGACGTTCTCGATGATGTTGTTCACGTGCTTGTCTCCCTCGCGTCGGTGAGCTGGTGCTGTTTCGGCGCGGTGTGTCGGTGGGCGTGTTATCGGGCGTCGAGCCCATGGGGCAAGTGGGCGGATCGAAAGAAGCGGCGGGCTTCGTTTCGCACCGGCAGCTCGCGGGCGAATTTGTCCGCCAGCTCGGTCCGATGGCGGACTGGCTGAGGAACGTGTCTGTCCGGGTGGAAGTCGAGCATCCGGGAGAACGCATCCCAGGCTCTGGAGTCGGCGTTTGGTCCGATCGCTGCGTGGTGGGCGGCGAGCAGATGTGCGGCCAGTGCGTCGCCGGCGCCGGCGGCGAAGCGCCACCAGTACGTCGCTGACTCACGCTTGTCGAGGCTGTAGAGCAGGCATCCGAATGTCCTGGCCCCGGCTTCGTCGAAGTCGGCCGCGAAGGCATCGAGGGTCTCGATCTCCACGGAGCACAGCACGGTGCTGCACAGCCCGGCTACGTAGCCGAACGCGAGGTACTGGCTCTTGGCCGGATCGGACGGGTTGATCGGCGTCGGGCGGCGGCGACGAGACCGTGTCCGGGACCGCGCGTGCCCGCTCGGGCGTTCCGTACGCGGAACCGGGCTGGAAGCCGGCGGGGCCACTTGAATGATCTCTTCGTCCTCGCCCGTGTAGCGGTCGCCCGAGCTGGCGGGTGAGCCCGCGGAGGCGTACTGCACGCGCGCGGGCCGCCGGGCATCGAGTGCGACCCGTGCTGCCAGGCGCTGGATGAAGCTCTCCGTGCTGCGGTGCAAGGCCTGCGCCCGGATTGCTTCGGCCTGTCGCGCCATGAGTCGCGTCACGCCCGCCACGCTCGGATCCTGTGGATCGTCTGTTGGCTGCGGAGGGTTCTGACGCTTTGCGGCTGCTTCGGCCTGACTGGTGGTCTCCTCGTGGACGGTTCCGGCCTGTTGGTTGAGGAGGTCTTCCGCCATCAGGAGTCCCCTTTCTCCTTAGGAAGTTCCGTGTGCATGAGCTCCGTCAACTGTTGACGTCCCCGGCACGCGGCGGTTTTCGCTGCGCTCTCCGAAATGCCGAGGATTTTGGCGGTCTGTGCGTAGGACAGGCCCATGAGGTCGTACATCTGCACGCACTGGGCCTGTCGGGGTGCGGTGACTTCCAGGGCTTCCATGGCCCGGTCGAGCTGGTCGTAGCGACCGAGCTCCTCCAGGTAGGAGACCACGGGCAGTTCGGCGACGAGCCGCTCGTTCCTGGCGATCCGCATGCTGCGGCGGTAGTAGTCGGTGATTGCGTCGTTGAGCATTTTCAGCGCCAGCGCGATCGGGTTCGAGGCTGTGAGGATCCGCTCGATCCTGCGGTGCATCGTCACCATGGCTTCCATCAGGGCATCTTCAGCGTCGTACCGATCGCGCAGCCGATAGTTGGCTATGCGCTGGAACATGTCCAGGTACTCCCGGAAGAATTCCTCGCCTCGTGGATCGAGGCCTTGCTGGCCTGGGTCGGGGCCGACGACGTCGTGTTCTCTGCCGAATGGGTCGTTCACGAATTCCTCCGTCCCGCCGGACCGTCCTTGTGGGACGTGGGTGCGGTCGTGCGGCGGGTGCGGAGTTTGAAGTCGGGCCGAAGGTCGCCCTGGCGACCGAAGGTGGAGCGGGCCTGCGAGGCAATGCGGCCGGCGGGCCGTGTGACGGCTCCGGAGCGCGCGGTGGTCATCCGATGAGCGCAGGCCGAGCCGTGCGCATACCGGGTCCGAGTGGGCCCCACGAAGCCTCCTTCTTGATCAGGAACGGAGCCCGGCAGCAACAGTGGTGTCCGGGCTGAACACTGGCGCGTTCTGCCCTCACACCGATAGCGGAGCCCCTCTGGGTTACACCGCATCCCTACTTCTTCGTACACACAGTCATTGGATAATCACATTTAGTCGTTTCACCAGCGACGATATGATTCGGGAGTGACCCAGCTCACAGGGGCATATGCCGATGCTTCCGTCGCTCCCGCCCGCGCACGCCCGGGCGTGGTCAACGCGGTCGACGTGTCACGTGACGCCGGCATGCCCAGGCGAGGCCGGTCGCGGCCGGGCGGAGGGCGCCGCGCCATGTCCTAGGGCCCGCCGCCTCTAGCTGCCGTCGGCAACCTGAGAGAACTTTCTGTGAACGCCCGAGGCCATAGCCTCAACCTCCCTACCGCGCCGCGCGATGAGGGGCCAAGACGCTGCCTGAGGCTGCCTCCGGGGATAGGGTGAGCGCCTCCCTTTGCCCACCTGTGGAGGTCTGTACCCGGTGCCGGATTCCTTCGTTCACCTGCACAATCACACCGAGTACTCCATGCTCGACGGGGCTCAGCGGCTGAAGCCGATGTTCGCTGAAGTGGACCGTCAGAGCATGCCGGCCATCGCGATGTCCGATCACGGGAACATGTTCGGGGCCTACGAGTTCCAGCAGGTTGCCAAGGGCTTCGAGGGCGTGAAGCCGATCATCGGGATCGAGGCGTACGTAGCCCCGTCCA
This sequence comes from Streptomyces sp. NPDC060209, assembly GCF_042728155.1. NCBI lineage: Bacteria > Bacillati > Actinomycetota > Actinomycetes > Kitasatosporales > Streptomycetaceae > Streptomyces > Streptomyces sp. NPDC060209. The sequence goes on along the minus strand of NZ_JBHWZS010000016.1, from coordinate 37,643 downwards.
GCCGGCGGAACCGGAAGCAGGAGTTCTGGGGACCCGGCGGTATCCGGGCGATGTCGGATGACGGCGAGGGGTCCAAGGACGTCTCGGGCGGGGGCCGTTTCACCCACATGACGATGTGGGCGCAGAACGTGCAGGGCCTGCGGAACCTGTTCTACCTCTCGACCGAGGCCAGCTACACGGGCCAGTTCCCCGCCGGCAAGCCCCGCATGGACATGGAGTTGATCTCTGAGCACTCCGAGGGGATCATCGGCACGACCGGGTGCCCCTCGGGTGCCATCCAGACACGGCTGAGGCTGAACCAGTACGACGAAGCCCGTGAGGTAGCAGCCGCATACCAGGACATCCTTGGCAAGGAGAACTACTTCCTCGAGCTGATGGATCACGGCCTGGACCTGGAGCGCAATGTCCGCGGGGACCTGCTGCGGCTGGCGAAGGACCTGAGCATTCCACTGCTCGCCACGAACGACGCTCACTACGTCCTCGAGGAGCACGCGGACGCGCACGACAACCTGCTGTGCATCGGCGTCGGCAAGGACAAGGCCGATCCTGGGCGCTTCCGGTTCAACGGCACCGGCTACTACCTCAAGACGGCTGCCGAGATGCGGGAACTGTTCTCGGAGCTCCCTGAGGCGTGTGACAACACCCTGCTGATCGCCGAGCGCATCGAGTCCTACGAGCAGGTGTTCGCTCCTGAGGACGAGATGCCCCAGTACCCGGATGTTCCGGAGGGGGAGACGCAGGAGTCGTGGTTGCGTCGGGAGTGCCTCAAGGGCCTGGAGATGCGCTACGGATCGCCGATCCCCGACCCGGTCATGGAGCGATTCGAGACCGAGATGAAGGTCATCGGTCCGATGGGCTTCTCCTCGTACTTCCTCGTGGTCGCCGACATCTGCCAGTACGCCCGGGACCAGAAGATCCCCGTCGGCCCGGGCCGTGGTTCGGCGACCGGATCGATCGTGGCGTACGCGACCCGAATCACTGAGCTGTGCCCGCTGGAGCACGGACTGCTCTTCGAGCGGTTCCTCAACCCTGAGCGCATCAACCCGCCGGACGTCGACCTCGACTTCGACGACCGCCACCGGGACCGCATGGTGCGCTACGTCGTCGAGAAGTACGGCGACGAGTTCACCGCCATGGTGAATACGTTCGGAAAGCTCAAGGCCAAGAACGCGATCAAGGACACCTCCCGCCTCCTCGGGTATCCGTTCTCCCACGGCGAGCGGATCACCAAGGCCCTGCCAGCAGACGTAATGGGCAAGTCCATTCCCCTGCCCGGCATTTTCGACAAAGACCACCCCCGCTACGGAGAGGCCGGAGAGATCCGGGCCCTGTACGAGAACGAGCCGGATGTCCGCAGGGTCATCGACGGTGCGATGGGCGTCGAGGGCCTGATCCGCAACACCGGTGTCCACGCCGCTGCGGTGATTCTGTCCAAGACCAGGCTGACCGACCGCATCCCGCTGCACATGCGGGCCAAGGACGGCGTCAAGATCACCGGCTTCGACTACCCGTCCTGCGAGGACATGGGCCTGGTCAAGATGGACTTCCTGGGGCTGCGGAACCTGGGAGTCATCGATCACGCTATCCAGAACATCCGTGAGAACCGCGGCGTCCGCATCACCACGGACACCGTCCCGCAGGACGGCGACCAGGCGATCCCCCTGGACGACGCCACCACCTTCCAGCTCCTGGCCCGCGGTGACACCTTCGGTGTGTTCCAGCTCGACGGCGGCGGCATGCGCACGCTTCTCAAAGCCATGGAGCCGTCCCGGTTCGAGGACATCGCCGCAGCTCTCGCCCTGTACCGGCCCGGACCCATGGCGGCCAACGCGCATATGAACTACGCGCACCGCAAAACCGGCCGGCAGGACATCGCCCCGATCCACCCCGAGCTGGAAGGTGCCCTGGAACCCATCCTCGGCAACACCTTCCACCTCTTGGTCTACCAGGAGCAGATCATGGCGATCGCCAGGCAGCTCGCCGGGTACACCCTGGGAGGCGCCGACCTGCTGCGCCGCGCCATGGGTAAGAAGAAGCCCGAGGTCCTGGCCGCCGAGTGGGAGAAGTTCCACGGCGGCATGAAGGACAACGACTACTCCGAAGAAGCCATCAAGGCCCTGTGGGACGTCATGCTCCCCTTCTCCGGCTACGCGTTCAATAAATCCCACACCGCCGGGTACGGACTCGTCTCCTACTGGACGGCCTACCTCAAAGCCAACTATCCGGCCGAGTACATGGCAGCTCTCCTCACCTCGGTGGGTGACGACAAGGACAAGGCCGGCATCTACCTGGCCGATGCCCGCAAGCTCGGCGTGCAGGTCCTTCAACCGGACATCAACGAGTCCGTCGCGAACTTCACCGCCATCGGCGACGACGTCCGCTTCGGCCTGCGCTCGATCCGCAACGTCGGCGACAACGTCATCGAGTCGCTCGTCAGCACCCGCAAGAAGGAGGGGAAATACGCCTCCTTCTCCGACTTCCTCGACAAAGCCGAAATCGGCGCGCTCAACAAGAGAGCCGTCGAATCACTGATCAAGGCCGGTGCCTTCGACTCGCTACAGCACTCACGCAAAGGCCTGTCGGCGGTCCACGAAGACGCCATCGACTCCGTCATCCCGGTGAAGAAACAGGCAGCCATCGGGCAGGACGACCTGTTCGGAGACCTCGGATCCGAAGACCCGGACACGGCCGCCTTCGGCCTGGACTTCCCTATCGACGACTCAGAGTGGCCGCGCAAACAACTGCTCGCCACCGAGCGGGAAATGCTCGGCATGTACGTCTCCGCGCACCCCCTGGACGGCACCGAACACATCCTCACGCGCAACCGGGACACAACGATCAGCGAGCTTCTCGCCTCCGGACGCAGCGAAGGGACGGTGCAGCTGGCCGGGCTGATCACGGGCGTCACGCTGAAGGTGACCAAGCAAGGAAACGCCTGGGCCATCATCAACCTCGCCGATCGCGACGGTGAGATGGAAGTACTGTTCTTCCCTGCCGCCTACGCTCTGGTCCAGGCCGCGCTCATCCCCGACAGCATCGTGTCCGTGACAGGCCGGCTGAACGACCGGGACGGCACGATCAGCATCTTCGGCCAGGAGCTCCAGGTGCTGGACGTCTCGTCCGCAGAGGCCGGCGGCCGCCCGCCGGTACAGCTCCAGCTGCGTTCCCACCAGGTCAATGAGCGGAACGTGAAAGAGCTGAAGCGGATCCTCGGGGCGCACCGGGGGGTCAGCCCAGTACGTCTCCAGGTGCGCGGCCTGGAGAAGACGACGGTGTACGCGCTCGGCTACGAAGTCGACCCGACATCAGTAGCCTCGGACGTGAAGGGCACCCTGGGCCCCGACGTCTGGGTCGGCGTCGTATGACCGAGGACGCGGCGGCACCTGTCGTTCAGATCGACAACGTGCCGCTGTGCCCACGCTGCGAGGCACCAGGCCTCATGCTGGCCCGATTCCCGAGCTCGTGGAAGAACGAGCAGGGCACAGACGTCGACGGATTCAAGGAAGCCCTACTGTGCACCGGCTGCGACGCCACCGACCCAGCCGCCACCGACCTCCTTGCCCTGTTCACCGTCGATGGCTGGCTGAGCCCGGAGAACCTCGCTCTGTTCACGGAGCTGGCTGCAGCCTGGATAGCCGTAGCCGCTCTCCGCAAGGTCCACCAGAGAAATCTGACGGACGAAGTGGAACGCTTCAGGCGCGGCGAGCTGTAGCACTCCACAGATTGCGGCCGCTCCGGTCTTCATCGCCTGTTAGCCCGGCTGTTCGTCTGTGCGGGTGCACCGTTCGTCGTCTCCTCAATCGGCGGATTCCGGGACGTACGCTCCGGCAGTGCGGCATGATCACAGCGTGGATCAGCCGTAGAGGAGCAGGCCACGAGGCGGCCACCTGCTTCCACCGCTAAAGGCATTACCGCGGTTCTGACGACCGAACTGACGACGCGTCTCGCACGTGCCTGGCGGCGCAGGGCACCCCCATGAGGAGGAATCCCGTGTCATCACCTTGCGACCCCCAGCACGCTCCTGCTGGCGATGTGAGCGCAGCGCTCTTCATGATCGACTCCCGGCTCAAGGAAATTACCGACGGCAAGGCTGAGCTTGACCCCGAACAGCAGCGGCTGGTCGACCAGTACACCGCGTCGCTGGGCCCTCAGAGGGCTGATGACGTTCTGGACGGCGTGTGCACGCTCATTTTTGTGTTCATGACGTGGCTGCGGAAGGCCCATGAATCACAGGGCAAGGACGTCATCGAGTATGTGGTGCCCAGCCTTGTGGCCACGATGCGCAGGATGCCCAAGAGCGTGCGGCCTGAGGCCATCCCCACCATGGCAGGCCTAGTTGTCGCCGCAGGAACCGACCTAAGCCCTACTTTGTGGCGCAAACAGTACGGTGATTGGACAGCGGAGGAAATGAACCCCCTCGAAGCCACCGCTTTCCTCCTCGCAGAGCGCATCAACCGCATCACCGGCGATCCTAACTTCGCCACTCGCCTGATCGCTGAGGCTCTAGCCGGGGCAGAAGACGACAGCTGATATACCGCATGCTCCATGCCCAGCAGTGGCTACGCCAGGCACTTCAGGGTTTCGGCCCTGTCATCTTCTGCCGTGCGCGCTTCTCGATCTCTTGCAACTCGAGGATTCGGAAGACATGGGCGCTCGCACGCTTGCGGGCACTCCCGCTCGTAAACAGCGCCGCACCCGCGATGGCAGGTGGCACTGCGAGGAATCCGATCGCCAGCAGTTCCGGCCAGTCGCGCTCCGTGCTGCACAGCTTGCCCGCCCCTTGGCTGTAGGACGTGCTCTCGCTGTTGTAGAAGACCGGTGCTTCGCATGCGATCTCGTCCTGGTAGTCCTGCACGGTGAACGGGATCAGGAGCAGGTATCCCAGCCAGAGGAACAGTGCTGCCGACACCGCCATCAGGCCGGCACCCCAGCTCTGCTGGCGTCCGGCCCAGCGGTCGAATTCTTGGCGGGCTGGCCATTGCATGAGATCCCCCGTTGGTTGTCCGGCTTGCTTGTTCTGCCGAAGATCGTACGTGCGTCGCACGCGGTGCCCGCCGGGACGTCCGTCTGGGCCATCAGCACAAGACATCAGGCATGCTCGGGACGTCGATCTCCGCAGTGGAGCCCGACGACCGAGGCGCACTTCCAGGCGGCATCGAGGGCGGCCTGGAGGAACGGGACCACTACCTGGAAGCGTCGTACGGTCGACGGAGCAGGCCTGGAGTCAGTTGGAACGACTCCGGGCCCGCTCCGTCTGGGGTGTAACTGTGGTCAGGCTGCCCAGCCGATGGACGAGACGTTGGCGTACATGTCGTACTCGGAGCCGATGTCCTGGATGATCTCGTCCCAGATCGCGTCCAGTTCCTCGAAGTCGTCGTCGATCCAGGCATCGACGGCTCGGTCCCATACCCCTCGGACGTTGATGTTGCGGCTGGCTACGTCGCGCTGGTGCTTGCGCTCGACCCCGGACTGGTCGACGGGATTGATCTCCACCCGGGTGCCACGGCCGTTGTTGTTGAGTCGGTTCTTGAGGTCGGTGGCTACGTTGCGGCGGCGCAGGTCCCAGTAGGCGGCGTCCAGACGGTTGAGGTTGGCGCCGTTGGGTTTGCGTTCCTCGGATAGCCAGGCCATGAGGGTTCGGGGTGAGACGTGGATGCCGGCGCGGTCCATGGCTTCGTATCCGGCGTCGGTCTTGGTGAGGTAGCGCAGGCGGGCGGCCAGGCCGCGGTCGCTGTCTACGGGTGAGCTGATGCCGGTGACCATGTTTTCGATGGCCGCGCCCAGCGCGTCGGCGCCCGGGACGCCGTAGGCGTTGAACATGCCGAGGTCTTGCCAGCGGCCTGCCATCAGCGGGAGACCTTACCGACGGTGTATTCGCCGGACGCCTTGGCGTCACTGTGCTTGATCTTCATCTGGGAGACGCCGCGGCCCTCGGTGAAGACCTGGCGCCAGTCGCCCGTCAGGTGGAGTTCGTCGGTGCCCATCATGCTGATGATCTCTAGGCCTGCCTGGTGGGCCTTGTAGGCCTTGCCCCAGAGGTTGGCGTAGGCCTGGGAGTGGATGATGTGCATCCAATCTGGCCGGACCAGTTCCCTGTTGTGGATCGACTCGCCCATCGTGGAGATGAACTTGGAGTACATCGCCTTGATGTACTCCAGGGTCAGGGTGTCGTCTTCTGCGAGGGCGGTCTCCCGCGCGGCGGTGAGGGTCTTGCGCAGGGCATCGAGGAAGTTCTCCGTCGCCCCGGAGGTCCACGACTCATGGATGACCGGGGCATCGACCAGACCGTACCGGGGGCCGGAGAGGCGCTGCAGGAGGCGGAGGGTGGCGTCGGTGACCCAGAGGGCGCCGGGCTCGTCGCGGTCGCCGATCGGGTCGGGCAGGTACGGGTGATCCCACGGTGCGGGAGTGATCAGGTGGACCCCGGAGCGCTTCGGGTCGACGCCGTCCCTGTCGGTGCTGTGTTCCAGCTTGCCGATCGGCAGCCAGCACTTGAGGGCGGACAGGTAGGCGGCGTTGACGTCGAGGGCTGTGACCTTGATGTCGCCGGGTGCCCGGAGTGAGTAGTCGGGGTGGTGGAAGCGTGGGCGGGCCTCCCAGATCTGGTCCGGGTCCTTCTTCGAGGGCTTCTTCAGGATGTCGGGCAGCGCCGGATATGCCGTGTAGTCGTAGCGGCCGGTCGCACGCGTCTCGGCGAACAGCGCCATCACGTCAGGGATCGCACGCTTGATGAGGGCTTTGAGCGCTGCGTCCATGTCGCCGGCAGCGCGCTCCAGTTCCTCGTGCACGGCGCGGCTGATGAGGCCGGTGGTCTCTTCCTGAGCGCGGGCGGCCGAGCGGGCACGGCGCTGCGGCCGCGTCGCCAGGGGCACCGGAGTGGGCGAGGCGGGGGCCGGGGGAGGGGAGACCGGTTCCGCGGGAACAGGCGTAGGAGTGCTGGAGGTCTGGGTGGTGACGGGCTGGCAGAAGCCACCGACGTGCATCGGGCGGCCGTCGGTGGTCTGGTAGGCGGTTTCGATACCGCAGCGGATGCAGGGGCCTGGGCGACCCTGAACAGCCAGCCCGTCTTCGCCCCGCAGTGTTTCCGGGGCGGGCACGAACGCTGCCGGTGTCGGCTCGGCCGGTGCCTCCTCGGGAGCGGTCGGCGCCGGATAGATCTCCGCCAGGCCTTTCAGCAGACGCAGGTACTCAAGGCGAGCAGGGGGCTGCGGATCCGAAGTCCCGTCTTCCCAGTTCGCGATGGTCGAGCGTCCGACGCCCACAGCTGTGGCGACCTGGGCCCGCGAAAGGCTGGCCGCCTCACGCAGACGCCGACGCTCGGTATGGGACGGCATCGACGCCGTCAGACGAGCTTCCTCCAGCAGCGCTTCAACGCCGCTCAGTCCTTCACTCATACTTCCACCCTACAGTGATTGGACTAGTATTGGGCAGCAATTGGGCGACAGGTGGAAATCGGATGGGCGTCGGTAGTTGCCGGGCTTGGGGCGGCGGCCGGCAAATGTTGCAGCGCAGCGAAGCTTGAGCGTTGTCACTGAAGGTTGAGTGATCGTTCCAGTCTCTGTTCGCTACTCAGCACGGCGGAGCCAGGCGAGCGTGCACAGCGGCAGTGCCATTTGCGCGGCGACCGAAAGCCACAGGTGGTGAGCCCAGGCCAGCCATATCAGCGTCACCGGGGTGGCCAACGAGGCCAGCGCCAGGAAGCAGATGAGCGACAGCTCGCCCGGCCTTGCGGACGGCACGTTGCGCGCGTTCAGAGCTTGGCCAAGCGTGCGTGAGAATGCGCGACTGACACACATCAGAGTGAGCGCCCACAGACTCGCGACTGCGGCGGTGGCGACGATAGCCACCCCGGCGTCTACCAGCAGTTCGGTCTGCGTCCACGTCATGCGTGGAGTCTGCGGGACGGGACGGGCTTGAGGCCTGAGCAGACGTACTCAGATTGCCCTGTCCTCGTGGACTGCTCAGCCTTCGCTGAGAATGCTCAACCTTCGCTGCCAGAGATCAGTAAAGGGCGGGTCACGCCCCTACGGGCAGTCGCCTTTCCACACCCATCGGTCTGTCGAGAACAGCCAGGGGTCATCGGCCCCGGGCCCGTACCGGGACTTGCTTCCCGGACCGTAGGCCCCGCGGTCGGTCCCGTGGGCGACGCCAGCCCCGCGGTCCGGGTCGCTCCACCCCGCCCACCAGCTCCCGGACGAGTGGGGCCCCGAATACAAGGGTGTGTCGATCCCGGTGCGCGCTCACGGCTTCCTGCGAAGTAGTGCGGTGATGAGACCGGGCAGTGCGCGGAGCACTGCGACGACCTCGGACCGATGGGCGCGGCAGAGGGCGACAACGCAGACCAACGTTGCGCACAGCAGGGCGAGTCCGAGCACGAGCGGCAGAGCAGCAGCAAGAGCGAGGTAGTCCATTGGGAATCTCCTGGTCAAGGGTTTGCAGGGGTAGGTAGGTTGTCGTCGAGAAGTCGCGCTCCCAGCGCATGCAGTACGGCGAGTGCGATGCGCAGTCATGCAGGACCGCTTCTCATTCACGTCAAGTGCCTCTTTGTCATCGCTTCTCGGCCCCCGTCCCCCCTCTCGCGCTGTGCGCGCGTCCCTGCACTGTCGGGGGACGGCTCCGTAACCGGCCGGCCCTCCGGTCACCGCTACCAGGGGCTGCTGTCCGCACACCGTGTTGCAGGTCGTTGGGTAGGTCGATGTGGGCAACGGTGAGAGGCCGTCTGCCGGGTGACTGCTGTCGAGGTGGTTGAGCGGCGGGAACGGGAACACGAACTTGGCGTGGGCCTGACTGATGGCTGCACAGTGGCGGGCTGGTGGGTTAGGCCCGCAACCCCGGCGTCGGCCATCGCCTGGCGCCGCTCTTCCTCGAGCGCAGTGCAGCGCTGCGGTTCGCCGACCGCAGCCGCCACCAGCCGCCCGCTGATTCCAGGGCGATCAGAGGGCCAGAGAGGGGAAGCCTGCAGGAAAACCCGTGCCTGACCTGCCGTGGTGATCCGGTGCCTGGTCGCAGGGACCGGTGCGCGATCGGGGGCGCGAGTAGGTGTCGCGCAGCGGTTCGCTGTCGCACGCCCATGCGATGTGTCTGACAGCCGTGAGAGTGTTACCCGACGTGACACAAGATGTGCGGGAGGGACAGGAGACAGTGGGGGCAGCGAACTCGGGGAATCCCGTGCAGCTGACACGTACGCATCGTGTCCTGATCGGCATCGTCGTGGCCGGCGCGGTGCTTATTGCCGCGATCGGTTTCGCGGGTTCGTACGCCGCCGTGCGTGAACTCGCGGAGGAGAAGGGCTTCGGCGACTTCTCGATCGTCTTCCCGATCGGTATCGACGCGGGTATCTGCGTGCTGCTCGCGCTGGACCTGCTGCTGACGTGGATGCGCATCCCGTTCCCGCTGCTGCGTCAGACCGCCTGGCTGCTGACCGCGGCGACGATCGCCTTCAACGGCGCCGCCGCCTGGCCCGACCCGCTGGGCACGGGCATGCACGCGGTGATCCCGATCCTGTTCGTCGTCTCCGTCGAGGCCGCGCGGCACGCCGTGGGCCGGATCGCGGACATCACGGCCGACAAGCACATGGAGGGTGTCCGCCTCACCCGCTGGCTGCTCTCCCCCGTTCCCACGTTCAAGCTGTGGCGCCGGATGAAGCTGTGGGAGCTGCGCAGTTACGAGCAGGTCATCAAGCTCGAACAGGACCGGCTGATCTACCAGGCCCGCCTCCAGGCCCGTTTCGGCCGCAACTGGCGCCGCAAGGCACCCGTCGAGTCGATGATGCCGCTGCGCCTGGCGAAGTACGGCGTCCCGCTCGCCGAGACCGCCCCGGCCGGCCTCGCCGCAGCCCGCATCGACCTTTCTCCTAAGCTCGCATCCGCACCCCGCGCCCCGGAACGGGCGGCCGCTCAGCCACCTCATGACCTGCAACTCTCACAGCAGGACAGCGCCCCGGAAGCCACAGAGCACAGCCGGGCGGCCGACACTTCTTCGGGACCCCCGACCGGTTCCTTGCACGGTGGTCCGCTCGCCGAGACCGCCCCGGCCGGCCTCGCCGCCGCGGGCATCAACCTTCCCCCCGAGTTCGTACTCGCACCCGGCGCCCCGGAACTGGCGGCCGCTGATTCACCTCACGGCCGGCAGCTCGCGCAGCAGGGCAGTGGCCTGGCGGCCACAGAGCACAGCTGGGTGGCCGACACCTCGCCTCGCGCTGCGGAAACGGCAGCCCAGGCGGGAAACTCGACCGGCTCCTTCAACGCTTTCGAGTCGGCGCATCGCCGATCGGTGGCGCTGGCTCCCGAACGTCGAACAGTCAGCATGGTGATCGAACAGGGAGCCCCCACGCCGATCGAGAACGTCGCCAACGAGCAGGAGCATGGCCTCGGCCCCTTGGGCGACGACCTCACGAAGATGCCCGACGCCATGCCTCTTGAACGAGAAGCAGATGCCGAGCAGGAGCGGTCGTCCGCACTGGTCCTCGAGCCGGAGCCGGTACCGGCACCAGGGCCAGTTCCCGAACCGGAACCGGAGTCCGCGGCTGAAGCGGAGCCGATACCTGTGACGGACGTCGGGTCGGTCGAACCGCTCACCACTGTGGACCGGTACTACCTCGCCTGGACCGAGTACATCCAGCTGCACGGACACGAGCCCCGCGATGCCGCCCTGTCTCAGCACCTCGCAGAGAGCGGCAGGACCGGACGCGGCGGAGCACCCGTCAGCCCCTCCACCCTGCGCCGCTACCTGCCCCCGTTCCGCATCTACTCTGCGTGGGCCCAGCACCTGGACGACCAAGGCGCAGCGCCGACCCCGGGTGAACTCGCCAACGACCTGGCCGGCCGCGGTATCACCGGTGCTCCGTACACCCCGGAGAAGATCGCCCCGCTGCTGCCAGACTTCCCCCGCCGCCGGGCAGCCCTGGAAGCGCAGACCGGCGCCAACCGCACGGCCTGAAAGAGTAGACGGAGGAGGCCTGCCGGCGGCAGCGATTCTGGACCGGGCTGTCCTACCAACACCGTAGGTTCGTCTCATGACTGACATGGCGGCCACCGGGCCAACCGAGTGGCGGGGACGCAAGGACACAGCGAGATGGTGCCTTACCGGGGAATTCATCGACTCCTGTCTCCAGGGAGCGGGAGGCTCGTTCCAGGAGGGGGAGCTGGCCTACCTGGCGATGACCTCCCAGATAGAAAATCCGGTCCGTGACCGGGTGGCCTACGAGATGCACCGTCTTCTCAGGGGAACTCGGACTCTCTTGGACGTGGGCCGCGAGTGGACCGGACTGTCCACGGAGGGCAAGGACGGACGGCCTGTCCGGAGGCAGGTGGACCTGGCGGTGGTTGAGAAGCCGGCGCGCCGAACGTCAGTTGTCCCCTACCCGCGCGGAGTTGTGGAGTTCAAGGCCTTTTACGCACATAGGGCCAGGTCGGTTGGCCAGCTCAACCACATCTACCGCGAGGTGTACAGGGATGTCGAAAAATGCCGGACGTCATCCGGGGCCGTAATGGGTGAGGTGTTTTCCGTCGTGCTGCTGTCGACCTTGCGTGTAGTCGGCAGCAGGATTCCCCATCAGGTCATGCGGAAGATCGAAGGGAAGGTCGCCGTGGACGATTTCATGCGCGAGACCGGTAGGTTCTCGGATGAGGGGACGGTGCTAGCAGTTTCCGAGAGACTCTCCCGGCTCGGTCCGGTGCGGAACGGGCTGATCGATGCTGGGACAGATAGCGGAATCCAGGTCACCGTGCCCTACGTGATCCTTGGGCCGGTCCCTGTCGAGACGTATGAGAACCTGCCTTCGCTCTAATTGGGTGTATGCCTCCGGTCCTACGGAAATTCCCATAACAGCTGGTCACATGCGTGATGATCTTGGTGTGCCTGGTGTGATCACGACGCCAGAGCCGTCGTGTATACGTCCCTTCACCGGGCTGAGCCTGCGCTGCTTCGGCAAGTTGGTGACTGCGGCGCAGCTGGGGAGTGCAGCCGAAGGTAGGCCGCCATTCATCCCGTAGCCGATCCCACCCAGAGAAGTTCCACAGCAGGGGCCCCTCCTTCCATACGGCAACCCTCCTGCGTGGTCTGACGGCTGGGCGCGCTGTCGTGCGTTGAACAGGTCAGATGCCGTGCGTGGCGAGCGCGCGGTACTGCCCGACTGATCTGCCCGTGGCCGAGATCCGGTCTTGGTTCAGGCGGCCAAGACATCGCGCAGCTCGCGCACCGCGAGCTCTTCGTGATGCCGGACGGGGATCGAGTGGTAGAGGTCTGTCGCGCGCTGGTGCACGAGTCCTCTACGGAAGGCATCGGGAAGAGTGGTCAGTACGGAGACGATGCGTCGGCAGGCTTCCTCGGTATCACCGTCCCGGTGAGTACAGGTGGCCGCGTCGATGGTGAGCAGCGAGCGAGTCATGGTGCTGGTCGGCGATGACAGCTCCAGCGCCCTTTGCTGGCTTTCGCGGGCACGCCCGGTATCGCCGAGCGCGGTGAGCGCGTGAGACAGATGGACGTGATGCTTCTGCTCGCCGTGGGTGAGCCACGTGTCGGCGCGTGCATCGGCATCGAGGCGTTCCATGAGGGCATCGGCGGCCGTGAGCGCCTCGCGGGCTTGGTCTGGCTGGTGGGCCAGCGCGTAGGCGCGGGCGGCGACCGCGGCTGCCAGGGTCGCGGCCGCTGTTGGTCGGTTTCCGGCGACTTGCCGTGCCTGCTCGGCCAGCAGTGCCGCGGCTTGCGGGGCGCCGTAGTTGATCGGCACCATCGCTTCGCGGGCCAGGACCCAGGCGTGCAGTTGGCGGTCGCCGGATTCCTGGGCGGCCTTGGATGCTGTCGCGAACCACTTCCTGGCCTCTTTGCGGGTGCCGAGGTCGTGCAGGACGATCGCGATCATCCCCGCCATCTGTCCAGCGGTGCGGCATACCCGGATGCGGGCGGCGACCGGCTGGGGGCTGTCGAGGTGGGGCCGGAGTTCGGCGAAGTCGCTGACGAGATCGGCGAGGAACCGGGTCGGGGCCTGCCCGTGGTACCCGTAGCCGTAGGCCTCGGCAGCAGCCTCGAGGTCGGGCAGCTCGGCCGGCGCGGTGTCGGCGGCCAGCGCGAGATCCAGTGACTGGCGGGTCTCGCTCAGGGCGGTGAGGGCGGTGGTCGTGAGGCCGGCTGCGAGGGCCCCGCGCAGGACCTGGCGGCGGTTCATCGGGTCATCTCCATCGTCGGCCTCCGGGTGCGGTCTCGGGGAGCTGTGTTCCCAGGGTCGCGCAGCAAGCCCCAGAAAGGCACCGGGAATCCGAAGTGCGTCCGCAATGCGCTCGGTCGCGTCCAGCGTGGTCACCGTCGCCTCGCCCCGGGCGACCTTGGCGACCCGCTCGGGCTTCATGCCGGATCCTTCACCGATCCGGTAGAAGCTGACCCCGTGCTCGCGGGCCATGGAGAAGACCGTCGTGAAGTCACGGGCCCGGGCGGCATGAACGAAAGCCGGATCGTGCAACAAGCGGTCTGGAATCTGCGCTGGTGACGGACGTAAGTCGTCCACGAGTCCCCCTTCGCCCGCAGCGAGAGCCCAGACGCTACCCCCATCGCGGGCCCCCACGGCGGGCTTATCCACAGGTGCCGTTCCCGCTTCACTGGCGACTGCCAACAGCGCGCCGACCGGCCGCTGAACCCCCTTTCTGCAGGAGGTACCTCATGGAGCCCAAGTCCGCTACTGCCGCCGCCGGCATCCCCGCGTCGACGGAGGAGAACGAGCTCACCGGACCCGTCGTGGTCGCCGTCGACGTGGAGGACGAGGAGTAGCCCTCCCTCGCTCCCGTGTCCTGATCCCAGGGGATGCCCGCCCCTCTCCTCATGCCCAGTCGGGTCGTGGGGGAGGGGCGGGCGTTTCTCGCACCGGCCGTCTGGAGACCGCAGTGATCCACGTATTCGTCGGGCCGACGCTGGCACGGTCCGAACCGCAGCTGTCCGCACCGGGCATCCGGCTCTGGCCCCCGGCACGGCACGGAGACCTCTTCCACGCCACGATCCGCGACGGCGACACCGCCGTGCTCATCGACGGGGTGTACCACCAGGCCCCGGCCCTGCGCCACAAGGAGATCCTCGCCGCGATGGCCCGGGGTGTGCACGTCATCGGAGCGGCCAGTATCGGTGCGCTGAGGGCAGCCGAACTCGCGCCGTACGGAATGCTCGGCGTCGGCACCGTCTACGCCGCCTACCAGCGCGGCGACATCACCGCCGACGACGAAGTAGCGGTCGGCCAAGCTCCCGACGGGCAATGGGACGCCTTGACCTGGCCGCTGGTCAACCTCCGCAGCGTGCTCCGCCTGGCTCAGGATGCCGGCATCCTCGACAGCGCCCGCGCCCACGAACTGCTGGAGGCGCTGCGCGCGGTCTACTACCCCCAGCGCACAGGAGCTGCGGTTCGGGCCGTCTGCCGCTGGCAGGGAGAGAGTTCGTTCGCCCGTTGGCTGGCCGAACAGATCGATCGGGATCCGCACTTCGGTGACGTCAAACGAGCCGACGCTCTCGCGGCCGTCCGCACCGCACGCGCCGGCCGGGCGCCGCGGCCCGGCGACCGGTTGTCGCGCCAGGTGTGGGAGACCACATACTTCCGACGCTGGTCCAACGCCTTCGCCCACGACCGTGTCGACGGACGGAACCTGCGCACCGAGGACCGCCTGGTGTACCAGCAGGTCTTCGATCCGGCCTACCGGAAAACGTGGGCGGCCTATCTTGAACATCGCTCCCTGCGCCCCGCCCACGGCCCGGGTTTGCCGCTGACGGTGCGGCTGGCCCAGGCGGCCGGGAACACCCTGCCTGCCGACCGCGTGTTCCACCCCAGCATCGACCTCCGGGACAAGCAGACCCTGGCCCTGCTGCTGGCAGGCGAGACCCCACAGGACCGCCAGGCCGTCGCCCGCTACGCCAAGGCCCTCGAACAGGCAAGCACCACACGCCCCGGGTTCTCGACGGCAGCGGTACGCGACGGCCTCACCCGGCAACTCCTGCTGCGGGCGTGGAAGTGCCCCGAGCAGTACTTCGACGCGGAGGCCTCCGCACGCGGGCTGGTCTGCGGGTCACACGCCGTCGCGGCCGCCAAGCGCCTTGTGCCCGGACTTCTGGACGAGATGAACGAGTCGACCGCGAAGAAGGAGACGGCCGGTGAGCGCTGACGACGTGGTTGTCCTGCCGGGCACGGTGCGTGCCCGGAGCGGCGAGCAGACGTGGGAGGCGGTGGCCGGGCACCTGCCGCACTACGGCATCACCCGGGTCGCTGACCTGACCGGCCTGGACTGCATCGGGCTCCCGGTCTGGACGGCGATCCGACCCGCCTCCCACACCTTGAGCACGTCCCAGGGAAAGGGGGCGACCAGCCTGCTGGCGAAACTCTCCGCGGTCATGGAGGGGATCGAGCTGTGGCACACCGAGCAGCCGCTGCCCATTGCCGCCCGCGGCCCGGCAATAGAGGTGGCCCCCAACAGCCCAGTTGCCGCCCTGCCACTGACCGTTCCCCACCCCGGGTACGCCCTGGCCAGGATGGTGTGGGACTGGACGCCGGGCATCGGCCTGGCCAGCGGGGAAGAGGTCCTCGTGCCGGTCGACGTGGTCCGCCGCCGGACTCAGCGACCCGAGTGGAACCCGGATCTGATCCGCGCGACCAGCACCGGCCTCGCGTGTGGGAACACGAGGGACGAAGCCCTGCTGCACGGCCTGTACGAGGTGGTGGAACGGGACGTGCTCTACCGGGACGCTCTGAACGGCGGCAGGAACCGCACCCTCATCGACCCCGCAACCGTCGACGACCCACACAGCCAAGAGGTTGTCGACCGGCTGGCGGCCGCGGGCATGATGTTCGAGATGGCTCTGGTGGACGGTCCGTACGGGCTGCCGGTGTGCGTGGCCTACCTCTGGTCGGAGGACTACCCGGTCGTCTTCGCCGGCGGCGGCTGCCACAGCAGTCCCACGATCGCCCTGACCCGGGCGCTGACAGAAGCCGCACAGTCGCGGCTGACGGCTATCGCCGGAACCCGCGACGACCTCCCCAGCGACACCGGCAGCTTCGACGCCCCCTTCCACCCACCGCGGGCCACTGGCCTCATGCCGTGGCCCCAAGCGACATCCCAATTCGCCACACCCGCCCCGACCTTCACCGACCGCCGAGCCGACGTGGTCCGCAGAGTCACCGGAGTCACCGGACACGAACCCGTGGCCCTGGAGTTGTCCACTCCCACCGCACCTGTCCATGCCGTGCAGGTTCTCTGCCCCGGCACCCACTCGCGGATCCGGAGATCGATGCCCCGATGAAGACCACCCCACCCCCGGCACCCGCCCCCGCGCTGCCGAGTCCCGCACAGTACGACGCCTTCCACACCGCCCGTGCCCGCACCGACATCGTCGCCCGGATGTACGCCGCGGCGATGGGCGCCGACTACCCCACGGAGATCGGTGCTTCGAGCTCCTGCGACTGGCCCCTGCTGGGACTCGCCACCAGCCGGCTGAGCATGCGACCCGGACAGCTCCTCGTCGACGCCGGCTGCGGCACCGGCGGCATCGGCCTCTGGCTGGCCCGTGCCCTGGCCCTGCGCCTGGACGGCTTCGACCTCTCCCCGGTCGCCGTCGCCCAAGCCGCCGCCCGCCGCCCCCACTTCCTCGGCAGCGACACCACCCGCGCCACCTTCCGCGTCGCCGACCTGCAAAACACCGCCCTGCCCACCTCCGCCGCCCACGGCGTCATCTGCATCGACGCTCTCGGCCGCGCGAGGGACCGCGACCAGGCGGTGACCGAGCTCGCCCGCGTCCTGGCCCCGGGCGGCCGCCTCGTGATGACCCGCTCCCTGCGCCGCGACGCCACCCCCACGTGGGTAGAGCAGGCCGAAGCAGCCGGGCTCACCGTGGAACACGTCGACGAACGCCGCGGCGAGCCCACCATGTGGGAGCGCCTCTACCGCCTCTGGATCACCCACGCCGACGAGCTGCGTCGCCAGCTGGGTGACGCACCGGCGCGGAGCATGCTGACGGAGGCCGAACAGATGCTGCCCGCACTACCCGGCCGACGGGCCGTCCTGCTGACCCTGCAACGCCCCGCAACCGCCCCTGACCAGGCCCGCCCCGCCGATAGGATGGCCACGCCCGACCGCCACGGCGGCAGGCACACACCCGACGAGAGGACCCCGCAGTGAGCCAGCCCCGAAGCCGCGCGGCCGTTTTCTCAGCAGGATCCTGGGGCACCGCCGTCGCCAAAATCATGGCCGACGCCGGCACCGACGTCATCGTCCACGCCCGCCGTAGCGAGATCGCCGACGGCATCAACACCACGCACCGCAACCCCGGCTACTTCCCCGACATCGAACTGCCCGCCACCCTCACGGCCACCACCGACCCGGCCACCGCCCTCAACGGCGCGAACTACCTCGTGCTCTCCATCCCCGCCCAGTCGCTGCGCACCAGCCTCGCCGCGTGGGCGCCGCTCATCGGACCGGACACCGTCATCGTGTCGCTGATGAAGGGCATCGAATTGGGCAGCGGCCTGCGAGCCAGCCAGGTCATCACTGAGGTGACTGGCGTGAGCGAGGACCGCATGGCGGTGCTGTCGGGGCCGAACCTGGCCCGGGAGATCATGGCCGGGCAGCCCGCCGCCGCGACGGTCGCCTGCCGCGACGAGGACACCGCACGCCGGGTTCAGCAGGCCTGCCACACCCCGTACTTCCGCCCCTACACCAGCACCGATGTGACGGGCTGCGAGCTCGGCGGCGCCGTGAAGAACGTCATCGCCCTCGCCGTCGGCATCGCCTCCGGCATGGGCCTGGGCGACAACGCCTCCGCCATGCTCATCACCCGCGGCCTCGCAGAAACCACCCGCCTCGCCACCGCCATGGGCGCCCACCCGGCAACCCTCGCCGGCCTGGCCGGCCTCGGCGACCTCGTCGCCACCTGCTCCTCCCCGCTCTCCCGCAACCGCACCTTCGGCACCCACCTCGGCCAGGGCATGAGCGTCGAGCAGGCAACAGCCGCCACCCGCACCACCACCGAGGGCGTCAAGAGCGCCGAGGCGATCCTCGCCCTGGCCCGCGCCCACGAGGTCGAAATGCCCATCACCGAAGTGATGTCGGACCTGCTCCACGACAAGATCAGCCTCGATCAGGCCACGGCCGCGCTGATGCAGCGGCCCCCCAAGCCCGAGCGCTGACCCCCGGCCCCCCGGCCCACGGGGCGGCCACCACACCTTTCACCCTCCCGCCCGGAGGTTGGCACCCATGCCCCAGTTCGTGCTGCCCGCTGCCCAGATCGCCCTCACCCTCGCCCTCGCCGCATGGATGATCACCGGCTTCACCCGCCTGCCCGGACGCTGGCTCCGCTGGAAGATGTTCTGCCGGGCCACCTTCACCGTCATCACGCTCACCGGCACCACAACGGACGGACACACCGAGCCGGTCAACGTCTACGACCACCTCTCACCAGGCTCCTTCATCCTCGGCCCGCCACAGCTGCAGGCCATCATCAACTACCTGATCAGCAGCGGCCGCTACGAACGCCTCGACGGCCACGGCCGACTGCTCAACGCCCAAGGGGAGCACCACATCGAGGTGAGGGACAGCCATGTGGTTCTTTGACAGCATTACCTCCGGCTTCCAGCACCCCACCGACCCCGGCCGCCTCCAGCTGTTCCGCATCGTCTTCGCCACCGTGCTGACCCTGCGCTTCGCCCTGTCCTTCGGACACGGCGGCTGGGACCGCTTCACCCCCGACTCGCTCAGCACCCACCTCGCGAAACAGCGCTTCGGCATCAGGCGGGCCCGGATCCTGGCCCGCTCCTACCGGCCAGCACTGATCATCCGCACAGCCGCCGCCGTCACCCTCGCCGCAGGCCTCCAGCCCCGGCTGTCCCTCGTCCTGGTCCTGGCCGGCGCCGCCATGGAGCTCCTCTACCTCAAGAGCCCGAACGCCGTGCGCTTCACGCTGCTGACCGGCACCTGCCTCCTGCTGGCCGGCGACCTCGGTCACGGCCTCCACATCGAGCACCAGCCCAGCACTGCCAACACCTGGGCGCAGTGCCTCCTCGTCCTGATCACCGCCGACATCTACTGGAACAGCGCCTGGCAGAAACTCCGATCGCCCCAGTTCCGCAGCGGCCTCTACCTCGCCCAGTGGATCCACGTCTACGACCAGGTCAAAGACCGACTGCCCCACCGCCGTCAGCACGCCGTCCCCGGCTTCGTCCGCCACCACACCGGAAACCTCACCGAGTGGGACATCCGCTTCTGGCGCCTGGTGTCGGTTGCCGCCATCGCGGCGGAGATCGCCCTGCCCCCAGCGCTCCTGATCCCGCAGACAATGCCGTACGCAGTGGCAGCCGGCATCGCCATGCACGCCGCGTTCACCTGCCTCAAGCCCCGACAGCTCATCACCTTCTCCGGCCTCACCACCGGGACCTACCTCGCCTTCACCATCTGACCTCCCTACCGGGACTTCTCCGCCTGCCCCGCTCAAACGCGCTGCCCGTTCCCGTGCCTCCTGGATCTCCAGCGCATGGATGCGGCGTTCGGCCCGTCCAACCTGGCGACGGTCAGTCGAGGAGGACCCGGTTCGTCTCCAGGTCACTGATGGTGCCGGAGCGCGGGGCGGCGTCAGGCTTGGCTACGCCGCGGGGTCGGCCGCGTCGTGGACGTGCTTGAGGGCGGTGCGGGCCGCCACCCCTTATGGAGTCGCAGGAAGCCAGTCAGGGCGTAGGCGGATCTCGGCCGGCACAGGAGTGCTGACTGCATCAAGAAGCCCTCCTGGCGCAGGGCCAGTGCTGGCGTCGAAGTGCACGCTGCCGCCGGAGAACTCCGCGTCGTGGAAGTAGACGTCGCCCCCGGAAAACCGCGCATAGTCGAAGTACACGTTGCCCCCGGAGAACCTCGCGCCGAAGCTCACGACGCCACCCAAGAACTTCGCGTGGCCGAAACTCACCTCGCCGCCGGAGAACGCTGCGGTGTTGAAATTCACCTTGCCGCCGGAGAACGCCGCGCGGCTGAACCTTACGGCGCCGCGGGTGAACTTCGCGCCGCCGAAGAACACCTCACCACCAGCAAACGCCGCGTCTTCGAAACTCACACCGTGACCCGAGAACTCCGCGTTGTCGAAGCTCACCATGCCGCTCTGAAACTGCGCGTTATTGAAGCTCACGACGTCGCCTGAGAACTCCGCATCGTCGAAGCTCGTGACGCCACCGGAGAACTCCGCGCCGACGAAGGTCACATCGCCGCCGGAGAACTCCGCCTCGTTGAATCTCACGTCGTCGCTCGAGAACCTCGCGCCGTTGAAGCGCACGAAGCCGCCTGAGAATTTCGCGCCCTCGAAGCTCATTTGACCGTCGATGGTGATCCCGGTGAGGTCGAGGTTGCAGCCCTGCCATGTGCGATGAGTGCCGGTGGGGATGCGGTAGTGGTCACCGATGAGGCGCAGGATCGTGTGTCGGACCTCGCGCAGTGCGCGGTACCGGTTCCTCTTCTCCTGGTGGGCGTCGCGCTGTTCTTCGGGGGGTGGAGTCCCGTCGGGCGGGGTGGGCAGGTCGCCGGGGTCGGGGGAGAAGGGCAGGCGGAGGTAGGCGCACAGGACGTCGATGCAGGTCTGGCGTAGGTCGTCATCGGGGGCGTCGTCGGCGAGGCCGGCCAGGGAGTGGACGCCGCCGAGCCGGACCGCGGGTGAGTCGGATCCGAGTTTGTCGACGGCCTGGGAGAAGCGTTCGGTGTGCAGGCGGGTGGCTTCTCGGTGGGCGCCGGCCTCGTCGACGCGCTGGCGGCGGTAGGCGACGACCAGGGCGACGAGCGCTCCGGCCCCGGCGACCACTCCGAAGGAGAGCTTCACCAGGTCGAAGAGCGTCTTGGCGTCGAGCTTCTGGGTGTTGTCGATCTCCTGGAAGTCCAGCAGGTACACCAAGCTCAGGAAGACACAGCCCGCTACCAGGACCGCAACACAGAAGGAGAGGGCCAGCGCCCGGCCGACCCTCCACAACCGCAGCTCCCGATCGTTCGGGGCGGACCGCGATCTCCGAGTGACTGTCATGCCGATGAAGACAAGGCCCGCCCGTCAACGGTTGCACTATCCCGGGGGCGAGGCGCGTTGAGGAGGCCGGGTCTACTTGAGCGTGACGCAGGCCTTCGTGGACAGGCCCTTGAACTGCACGCAGATCCGGGTACCGCGTGGGTACACCGGGCCCGTGTGCCGGTCCCGGCTCCATGACGTCTCCACGAACGTGCCACCCACCCGCCCCGCACGCTTCCAGCCACCGCCGGTCCTTCACGTGCCGCCGGGCTTCTTGACCAGCCAGCGGGCGGTCCCGGACGGCACACCCTCCCTGGAGGCGTACACCCAGCCCACCCCACGGGCCGTCGAGCCGCGCTTGTACCAGTAGTGGGCCACGGCCCCCGGACGGCAGCCAGACCCCTTCCCCGCACAGGCCCGCACCCGCTTTTCGACGTAGGCACGGGCCGTCGTGGGCGTGGACGACGCGGGAGCAGTGGCCAAGGGGACGAGCATGGCGGCCAGGGCAGCAGAAATGATCATTCGGTGCATGGACGGCTCAACATGTATGGCCACCCTCGCAGTCACGGGCCAGGGGCCCGGTTCACCCGAAGTCGTCACCCGCCGGACGGCGCGTCCGTTGGCCTCGATGAACCACCGGCCCACCACTCGCCCGTGACAAGGCCATAGGGCAGGCGCCAGAGCCGGCAGAACGAGCTGACGGTCGACAACGAGGATCAGCACACTGGGCACATGCGATATGACACGAGAGCCGAAAGAGCCAAGCTGAGAGCCGTGAAGGCCTTCATATCGCTGGCCATCCTCCTCGCCTCACCCGTGTTGCTCGTGGCAGGGGCGCCGATCCGCCGCCGCTACCTCAGCCACGTCTACCGCGACGACGCCCCGCAGATCCTGGACAAGGAGGGGGGCCAGGCCAGCGCCCACTACTTTGTCGTCACCCACCCCCTTCTCGGATGGCTCTGTTGGCCCACCGAGACACTCGCCCGCCTCATCGGACGCCGAGGCTGAACGGCAAGCTCAGCGGGTGTTCCGGTGTCGCGATCGGGTGACGTAGTGTCGGTGCCCAACCGCCGGGCAGGGGGCGGCTGCTACATCACGTCTCGTGATGATCTCCCTGCTGCGACTGGCCGACTGCCTGGAGCCCGGGACCGCCCTGAGCTGGCTGCGCAACTCGAACTCCGCTCGCCTGCCCGCCGACCTGGTGGCCACGGGCCAGCCGATCCCCCATACCGACCTCGACGCCACCGCGGGAGAGGGCCGGGCCGCGCCGCGGACCGTCGACTACCTGCGCGGCCTGCTCACCGTCTACCAGGTGCTGCCCGAGCGGGACGAGTAGTCCGCCCGGGGTCGAACGCCACCTTGACCGGGTGAGCGCCCGCCACCCCGAGCAGACGCTGTTTGGGAACTCCTCCACCAGTGCCTCGCCGACACTGACCTGCCGCTGGATGTCCGCGGCGCCGGGGCGATCCTCCTGCTGTTCGGCCAGCATCTGACCCGGATCTCCGCCCTGACGACCCAGGCGGTGACCACCGTCGGCGAGAACACTTTCCTGACCCTCGACCGCACCCCCATCCCCCTGCCCGACTCCCTGGCCGCCCTGCTGACCGACCTCGCACACATGCCGCCGCCGACCAACTGGGCGGCCAACTCATCCCGCGGCTGGCTCTTCCCCTCAGGCCGGCCCGGGCAGCACCTCTCCGCCCTCGTGCTCGGCCGCCGCTTGGCCGCCCACCACATCCCCAACCGGCGGCTGGCCCAGCGTGGCACCCCAGATCGAACGCGCCCAGCTGAGCGCGAGGACCGACGTGGTGGGATTGACCGCGAGCCAGGCGTCGACCTCGTGCTGGGTCACCTCGCCCAGAAGCTGCCCGCGGGCAGCCGTCGCGCTCCGGACGGGTCGACTGGGCCCACCGCCCGTCCGGAGTGCCGACCACCGTCAACCCACTGAGGTGCCGGTCCTCAGGCCGGCGCGGGCCGGTGTGTTCGTCGGCGAACCCCGCCCGGCGCTCGACAACGCGGACCGGGATGAACGAGCCGGGGGCGGCAGACTTCTACTACGGCGAGATGGAGATGCGCCGCCACGATCGTGGTGGTACGACTCGTACCGAGCGTGGGCTGTTGCACAGTTACTGGGCTCTGTCCGGGTACGGCCTGCGTGCCTCACGGGCCTTGTACTGGCTCGCTGCCACCATGCTCGTCACCGTGGTGCTGTTGATGAGCTTCGGGGTCGCCCAGGACTCCCCGAAGCAGGAAGCGACCGGGATCGTCCCGTCCAGCGGCGGCGAGGTCACCTTCGAGATCGACAAGGCTGATCCTCTGAATCCCGAGGGCGACAGGTTCACCGGGGAGCGCTTCGAGAAGGCGCTGAACGTCACGCTCAACTCAGTGGTGTTTCGCTCCTCCGGGCAGGACCTGACCACCGCTGGCACTTACATCGAGATGACGTCCCGCCTGACCGAACCCGTCCTGCTGGGCCTCGCGGTCTTCGCGGTCCGCAACCGCGTCAAACGCTGACCGAGGAGACCTCCGGCCTCGGGGAACATGGGGTGCCGGTAAGAATGCTGTCACCAGCCGCAAACGGCGATGATCTTGGGAGGGCGTCACCCGTGTGGGTGGGTCCTGGGCCGTACGGCTGCGGTGGGTAAAGCTCTGCGAGGACGATCGTCGATCGTGGCCCGTACTCCGCTGGACCTGGACGAACTCGTCGAGCACTGGACGCTGCTGAAGGACGAGCAGGCGCTCGTGTCCGGCAAGCGTGGTGCGACGCGACTGGGCTTCGCCGTGTTGCTGAAGTTCTACACGCAGTACGGCCGGTTTCCCCGGAACCGGGCAGAGCTGCCCGGTGAGGCCGTGGAGTTCGTCGCCCGGCAGGTACAGGTTCCCGCCTCGGAGCTGGAGTCCTACGACTGGACGGGCCGCACGGCCGAGTACCACCGTGCGCAGATCCGGGAGCACCTCGGTTTCCGCGAGTGCAGCGTCGCGGACGCGGAGAAGCTGACGGCGTATCTGGTCGAGCACGTCGCGCACAAGGAACGCAGGCCCGAGCAGGTCCGGGTGGAACTGCTGGCGCGCTGCCGCGAGGAGAGCATCGAGCCACCCACCTCGGGCCGGTGCGACCGGATCGTGGCGGCTGCCCTGCGGGCGGCCGAGGAGTCACTGACTGCCCTGATCTCCTCGCGGCTGACCGTGGAGAGCATCGAGCGGATCGTGGCTCTGGTGGCCGGCGCAGACCAGGACGACGCCGGATCCGCAGGTGGCGGTACGGAGGGCGAGGACGCGCCGCCGGTGCTGGCGAAGGTCAAGGAAGCGCCGGGCAACGTGAGCCTGGAGACGATGCTCACCGAGATCGACAAGCTCCTGGCGGTGCGGGCGATCGGTCTGCCACGGGATCTGTTCATCGACGTCGCGCCGAAGGTCGTGGCCGGCTGGCGGGCGCGAGCCGCAGTGGAATCGCCTTCTCACCTCCGGACGCACCCGGTACCGCTGCGGGTGACCTTGCTGGCCGCGCTGCTGCACGAGCGGGAGCGGGAGATCACGGACACGTTGGTGGAGCTGCTGATCTCCACGGTGCACCGGATCGGGGCGCGGGCGGAGAAGAAGGTCACCGAGCAGCTGATCAACGCGTTCAAGAAGGTGTCGGGCAAGGAGAACATCCTCTTCAAGCTCGCCGAGGCGTCGCTCGGCACCCCGGAGGGGACGGTCCGGCAGGTCGTGTTCCCGGCGGTGTCCGGGGGCGAGGCGACGCTGCGGGAGCTGGTACACGAGTTCAAGACCCGTGGGCCGGTCTACCGGCGCACGGTGCAGACGACGCTGAAGGCGTCGTACACCAACCACTACAGGCGCGGGCTGATCAACCTGCTGGACGTGCTGGAGTTCCGTTCCAGCAATCACGCCCACCGGCCGGTGATCGAGGCCCTGGCGCTGGTGGCGCGGTACGCGAACGCGGGGAACACGACGTACTACCCGCTGGGTGAGACGGTGCCGGTTCACAAGGCGATGGGCGGTGACTGGGCGGACGTCGTCCACCGCACGGACAAGCGGGGACGGCGCCGGGTGGTGCGCATGGTCTACGAGGTCGTCGCCTTCCAGGCCCTGCGCGATCAGCTCAAGTGCAAGGAGATCTGGGTGGTCGGCGCCGACAAGTGGCGCAACCCGGACGAAGACCTGCCGCAGGACTTCGAGGCGCGGCGGGAGGAGAACTACCGGGAGCTGCGCAAGCCACTGGACGCCGCGGTATTCGTCGACGAGCTGCGCGAGCAGATGACCACCGAGCTGACCCTGCTCAACGACACGATGCCGAAGCTGTCCTGGCTGGACATCGCCGAGCGGAAGTCCGGGGCGATCCGACTCACGGCGGCCGAGGCCCAGCCCGAGCCGCGCAACCTGCGCAAGGTCAAGGCCGAGGTGCAGAGGCGCTGGGGCATCGTGCCGCTCGTCGACATGCTCAAGGAAGCCGTTTTGCGGACCGGCTGCCTGGACGCGGTCACCTCCGTCTCCGGCGGCGGCAGCCTCTCGCCGGAGGTGCTGGCCGAACGACTGCTGCTGGTCATCTACGCGTACGGCACGAACACCGGAATCAAGGCCGTGGCGTCCGGCGGCCACGGCCACACCGAGGACGAACTGCGCTACGTACGGCGCCGGTACCTGTCCGCCGAGGCCGGCCGCGCCATCGCCATCCAGATCGCGAACGCCACCTTCGCCGCCCGCAGCACCGAGCTGTGGGGCCAGGGCTCGACCGCGGTTGCCTCCGACTCCACCCACGTCCGCGCCTACGACCAGAACCTGTTCACCGAGTGGCACTCGCGCTACGGCGGCCGCGGGGTGCTCATCTACTGGCACGTGGAGAAGAAGTCCCTGGCCATCCACTCCCAGCTGATCAACTGCACCGCCTCCGAGGTCGCCGCGATGATCGAGGGCGCCATGCGGCACGGCACCACCATGGATGTCGAGGCCAACTACACGGACTCGCATGGCCAGTCGGAAATCGGGTTTGGCATCACGAGGCTGCTGAACTTCGACTTGCTGCCGCGTATCAAGCGGATCAACAAGGTGAAGCTGTACCGGCCGGTGGCCGGCGAGCCGGACGCCTACCCGCAGCTGAGCCCGGCGCTGACCCGTCCGATCCGCTGGGAGCTCATCGCCCAGCAGTACGACCAGATGATCAAGTACGCCACCGCGATCCGGACCCGCACGGCGTCCACCGAGGCGATCCTGCGGCGCTTCACCCGCAACGCCTCCCACCCCACCTACGCGGCGATGCTGGAGGTCGGCCGCGCCCAGAAGACCATCTTCGTGGCCCGCTACCTGCGGCTACGGGACCTCCAGCGGGAGATCGAGGAGGGCCTGAACGTCATGGAGTCTTCCAACGGCGCCAACTCCGTGATCGCCTACGGAAAGGGCGGGGAGATCGCCTCGAATAGGCGCGACGAGCAGGAGATGTTCGTTCTGTGCCTGCGGATTCTGCAATCGGCCCTGGTCTACGTGAACACCCTGATGCTTCAGGACATCTCGGCGAACCGGAGTGGGCCGAGCTTCTTACGCCCGCCGATCGGCGCGGCCTGACCCCGCTGTTCTGGTCGCACGTGCGCCCGTACGGGGAGGTGAATCTCGACATGGACGCCCGGCTGAATCTCACCCCAGGTACGGTGCCCGGCCCCCGTGTCACGGCGCTCTTGTGACGGAACCAGGGACAACGGCGGTGCGTGTCTGATGGAGTGACGTGGTGAAGGCACCGGTGTAGGTGCAGGTGCGTATCCCAGTTCAGACTGATCTCTCAGGGGGAAGGACGAGGATGCTGTCGGAGGCAATGGCTGCGCTGGCTGCGGCGGGAGGCACTGCGGTGGTGCAGGCCGCAGGCACAGACGCATGGACAGGGGTACGCCAGCAGGTGGCCGGTTGGTTCGGCCTGGGCAATCCGCAGCGCGAGCACGCCGAGCTGGAGCACCTCGATCAGACCGCGGGCGAGCTGGAGGCGGCGCGGCCGGCCGAGTCAGAGCGGGTGCGCATCAGTCAGGAGGTGGCGTGGCAGGGCCGGATCAAGGCATTGCTGGAAAGTCTTGAGGACTTCGAGCGGGCCCGGGTCGCGGATGAGCTGCGCACCCTGCTGGCCCAACAGACCTCCCACAGCAGTGTGTCGGCCGGCCAGAGTGGGCTGGCCGTTGGCAGAAACGTGAACGTCCGGGCCGACCACGCATCCGTCGCCGCTGTGAACATGGGGAATGTGACACTGGGAAACCCTTCCCAGCCGGGTCCGCACCAGGACTGAGCGCACCCGGTACCGCCTCGGCTGCGCAGACTGGCAACGTCAGGGGCATCTTCGCCGACCACGGCGGCATCGCCGTTGGTTACGCCGAGCAAGTCCACCACCACTCCCCGCCCCGCACACCGGCCGCGTGGCCGCACCAAGTCGGCGTGCTCCCGCCGCGTGCCATGTCCTTCCAGCACCGGGCCGAGGTCGACCAGTTGCGGACGGCGGTCGACAGCGGGGGCACAGCCGTACTCGGCCAGGTGCTGACCGGAACCGGCGGGGTGGGCAAGACCCAGCTGGCTGCCGACTACGCCCGCACCGCTTGGGACAGCGGCGAGGTCGACGTACTGGTGTGGATCAGCGCGAGCAGCCACTCAGCCATCACGGCCGGATATGCGCAGGCTGGTGTGGAGGTCCTTGCTGCCGACCCCCGCGACCCCGAGCAGGCCGCGCGGGGGTTTCTGGCCTGGCTGGAACCCAAGGCCGGCCAGAAGCCGTGCCGGTGGTTGATCATCTTCGACGACGTCACGGACCCCGCCGACATGAGCGGCTGGTGGCCGCCCACCAGTCCGCGCGGCCGTGTCCTGGTCACCACGCGCCGCCGCGAGGCCGCCCTGACCGGAGCAGGCCGACGCCTGGTCACTGTGGGCCTGTTCACCCCCCAAGAATCTGAGGCCTACGTCACCGCCGTACTCGCCGCGCACGACTGTCACGAGTCAACCGACCAAATTAACAGCCTCGCCGCCGACCTGGGACACTTGCCGCTCGCCCTGGCCCAGGCCGCGGCCTACATCATCGACGCGGACCTGACCTGCGCCTCCTACCGGCAGCTGCTGGCGGACCGGATCAGGAAGCTGGCCGACCTGCTGCCGGAACCCGGCGCACTACCTGACAGCCAAACCGCCACCGTGGCCGCCGCCTGGTCCCTGTCCGTCGAACGCGCCAATCAGCTCCGCCCGGTGGGCCTGGCCCGCCCCATGCTCCACCTGGCCGCCTTCTTCGACCCCAACGGCATCCCCGTCACGGTCCTCACCAGCCGACCCGCCCTCGCGCACGCCGCCGAGCACCGCATCCCCACCGACACGCGCGGCGCCCACCAGCCGACCCCGGTCTCGGCCGAGGACGCCGTGCTCGCGCTGAAGGTCCTGCGCAGACTCAGTCTCATCGACCACACGCCCGACACCCCCCATCGGGCTGTGCGCGTCCACCAGCTCATCCAGCGCGCCACTCGCGACGCCCTCACCCCCGACCAGCACTACCGGCTTGCCCGCACCGCCGCCGACGCCCTCACCACCGCCTGGCCCGCTGTCGAACGAGGCACCGACCTCGCCCAGGCCCTACGAGCCAACGTCACCACACTCACCCGCGCCGCCGAAGACGCCCTCCATCGACCCGACGCCCACCCAGTGCTCTTCCGCACCGGCGAAAGCCTCGGCAAAGCCGGCCAGTTCACCGCCGCCACAGCCCACTACCACCGCCTGACCAAGACCACCAGCCACCACCTGGGCCCCGACCACCCCGACACCCTGGCCGCACGCGGCAACCTCATCGGCTGGCAGGGTGCAGCCGGGGACGCGGCGGGCGCCGCAGCCGCATACGAGGAACTGCTGGCCGACCGGGAACGGATCCTGGGCCCCGACCACCCCGACACCCTGACCACCCGCGGCAACCTCGCCGACTGGCGGGGTGCAGCCGGGGACGCGGACGGTGCCGCAGCCGCATACCTGGAACTGCTGGCCGACCGGGAACGGGTCCTGGGCCTCGACCACCCCGATACCCTGACCACCTGCGGGAACCTCGCCCACTGGCGGGGCGAGGCCGGGGACGCGGCCGGCGCCGCAGCCGCATACGAGGAACTGCTGGCCCTTGTGGTGCAGGTCCTGGGCCCGGACCACCCCGACACCCTGGCCGCACGCGGCAACCTCGCCCACTGGCGGGGTGAGGCCGGGGACGCGGCCGGCGCCGCAGCCGCATACGAGGAACTGCTGGCCGACCGGGAACGGGTCCTGGGCCCCGACCACCTCCACACCCTGGCCGCACGCGGCAACCTCGCCCGCTGGCGGGGTATGGCCGGGGACGCGGGCGGTGCCGCAGCCGCATACGAGGAACTGCTGGCCGACCGGGAACGGGTCCTGGGCCCCGACCACCTCCACACCCTGGCCGCACGCGGCAACCTCGCCCG
>NZ_JBHWZS010000016.1:0-8131 GCF_042728155.1 Streptomyces sp. NPDC060209 | reverse complement strand
CGCTGGCGGGGTATGGCCGGGGACGCGGGCGGTGCCGCAGCCGCATACGAGGAACTGCTGGCCGACCGGGAACGGGTCCTGGGCCCCGACCACCTCCACACCCTGACCGCCCGCAACAACCTCGCCCACTGGCGGGGTAAGGGCGGAGACGCGGGCGGTGCCGCAGCCGCATACGAGGAACTGCTGGCCGACCGGGAACGGATCCTGGGCCCCGACCACCCCGACACCCTGACCACCCGCCGCAACCTCGCCTATTGGCGGAGTGAGGCCGAGAATGCGATCAGGAATGCGGCCGCGTTCAAGGAGCCGCCGGCCGACCGGGTACGAGTGCTGAACCCCTCCAATTCCTTCATCGAGCCCGTCGCCGTAGATCTCGGCGGTGAGGATGAGGATGAGGTCAGTCGCGTGGGCTGGTTCGACGAGCGGCTGGCTGAGCGGGTGCGGGAGCAGGGCCGTGACCACCCCGACATCTTGGCCGCCCGCAACGACCTCGCCCACATGCGGGGTAAGGCCGGAGACGCAGCCGGCGCCGTAGTCGCGTTCGAGGAACTACTGCCTGACCTCGTACGGGTCCTGGGCCCGGACCACCCCGACACCCTGACCGCCCGCAACGACCTCGCCCACTGGCGGGGTGAAGCGGGAGACGCGGCCGGCGCCGCAGCCGCATACGAGGAACTGCTGGACGACCTGGTCCGAGTGAAGGGCCTCGACCACCCCGACACCCTGGCCGCCCGCAACGACCTCGCCCACATGCGGGGTGAGGCCGGAGACGCGGCCGGCGCCGCAGCCGCATACCTGGAACTGCTGGCCGATCGGGAACGGGTCCTGGGCCTCGACCACCCCGACACTCTGGCCGCCCGCAACGACCTCGCCCACTCGCGAGGTGAGGCGGGAGACGCGGGCGGTGCCGCAGCCGAGTACACGCAGCTGCTGGACGACCTGGTCCGAGTGAAGGGCCCGGACCACCCCGACACCCTGGCCGCCCGCAACAACCTCGCCCACTCGCGAGGTGAGGCCGGAGACGCGGCCGGGGCTCTAGCCGCGTTGGAGGAGCTACTGCCCGACATGGTCCGAGTGCAGGGCCCGGACCACTTCCACACCCTGGCCGCCCAGCGCAACCTCGCCCACTGGCGAGGTAAGGCGGGGGACCTGGCCGGCTCCGCAGCCGAGTACTTGCAGATGCTGGACGACCTGCTGCGAGTGCAGGGCACCATGACCGTCCGCCACAACTCGCGAGTTAAGGCGGGGGATGCGGCAGGGGCCGTGGCCGAGTTCGAGGAGCTGGTGCCCGACCTGATCCGAGCGAAGGGCCGCGACGACCGCCAGGCCCTGGCCGCCCGCAACGACCTCGCCCACTGGCGGGGTGAAGCGGGGGACGCAGCCGGCGCCGTAGTCGCGTTCGAGGAACTACTGCCTGACCTCGTACGGGTCCTGGGCCCGGACCACTTCCACACCCTGACCGTCCACCGCAACCTCGCCCACTGGCGAGGTAAGGCGGGGGATGCGGCAGGGGCCGTGGCCGAGTTCGAGGAGCTGGTGCCCGACCTGATCCGAGCGAAGGGCCGCGACCACCGCCGCACCCTGACCGCCCGCAACGACCTCGCCCACTGGCGGGGTAAGGCCGGAGACGCAGCCGGCGCCGTAGTCGCGTTCGAGGAACTACTGCCTGACCTCGTACGGGTCCTGGGCCCGGACCACTCCCACACCCTGACCGCCCGCAACGACCTCGCCCACTGGCGGGGTGAAGCGGGAGACGCGGCCGGCGCCGCAGCCGCGTACCAGGAACTGCTGTCCGATCTGGCACGAGTGCAGGGCCCTAACCACCCCCAGACCCTTGGCCACCGCAGCAGCCTCGCCCACTGGCGGGGTAAAGCCGGGAGCGGCCGTTGATGAATCGACCGGTTGATGAGCAAGATCGATAGGCGGCGATGCGCGGCCGGATTGATACCGGATCATGTCCATAAAACGGTGTCAGAAAGTCGATGTGCTCATGAACTTGAGCAGCACCGTTTTCTGTACGATCTGGCGGGTGCAGCCACCCCAGGGCGACGACACCGCCGATCTCCTCGCACCCGTTCCGGCCGTACGGACCGGCAGCCTCGTGGGATACGCACGCGTGTCCACCAAGGGGCAGTTGCTCGACAGGCAGATCCACGCACTCAACACAGCGGGCTGCATCCGGATCTTCTCCGACAAGAAGTCCGGCAAGAACGCCGAACGCGAGGAACTGTGGAAGGCCCTCGACTACCTGCGCGAGGGCGACACCCTCGTCGTCCCGTCGCTGGACCGGCTCGGCCGTTCCATCCAGGACCTCATCGCGATCGTGTCCGGCCTGCGCAAGCGTGGCGTCGGCTTCACCTCGCTGTACGAGGCGCTCGACACGACCACGCCCGGCGGGCGCCTGGCCTTCCACGTGTTCGCGGCGCTGGCGGAGTTCATCCGCGAACTCATCGTGCAGGGGCCCAACGAGGGCCTGGACGCCGCTCGCGCCCGCGGCACCCGGCTCGGCCGCCCGCCCGCGATGACGGAGGAGCAGGTACGTCACGCCCGCGACCTGCTCGCCCGCTCGGAGAACACCGTCACCTCGATCGCGAAGCTTTTCGGCGTCTCCAGAACACGATCTACAACTACGTGCCCGAGCTGAAGGGCGGTCGCCTCGCACTCACTGAGGCGACGAGCACGCCGCAACTGGCCCAACCCACCAGGTCCGAGGACTGATCATCGCCATTTGCGGCTGGTGACAGCGTTCTTACCGGCACGTCGGCCGTGAGTTCAGCGTGACTGAGGTGCTTTCACTGGGAACCCACGGCGTCTTCGGCAGGTAGGCATGGAAGTGCGGTGGGTCCGTTGCCGATGAATCGGCAGGTCCTCCACCGCTGGGCTCACTCGGCGCGCTGTCCGACGCGGAGGACGCTCAGGTATCGGCGTGATGCTCGGTCGCCCATCCGCGTGCGGATGCGCTCGGCGATTGCGTCGAGCAGGGGCTCACGGACGTCGCGGTCGAGCCTCCGGTACAGCGACAACGAGCGAAGGTGATCAGCAAAGCCGTCCCCGTCGAACCACTGAACGGTCGGGTACCAGCGCACGATCGTTGAGCCGAACAATCCGCCAGGATCTTCGACCAGTCCCCAGCCCTCGTCGGTGGTGCGCACGTCATCCTCCAGGGGCGGATGACCCCAGTCGGGGTTCCCGGGGCAGAACCGCTCGTGGAGATCGGCGGTCTCGGCATACACCTCCGGCTCTCCCACTCGGCGGACAACGACGTTGCCGAGCAGTGCCATCCAGCCTGCGGGATGGAGCACGTCGTGCGCTCGCTGCCAGCCGATCGACGGGTCGACCCAGTGCCACGACGACGCAGCCACAAGGACATCGAAGCGTCGACCGCGGTCGTCCCACTCCTCAAACTTCGACGTCTCGACTTCGACGTTGCCGAAGGTGGCGATCCGCTGGCGAGCAAGTGCGGCCATTTCTTCGCCCGGCTCGATGGCGGTCACTGAGCATCCGAGCGTTGCCAGCGAGCGCGTCGCCTGGCCGGTACCGCATCCCACCTCCAGCACCGACGACCTTTCGTCCATGCCGGTGACGGTGACAAGGTCCGCGAACAGTTCGTCGGGGTATCCCGCCCGGACCCGGTCGTAGAGCTCGGGCACTTCGTTGAACACCCGACCGAGGTCAAGTCGATTCGGGCGCATCTGCGGATCATCAGTCACGAGCGCACAAGCTATGAGGCGCGTCCACGGGGCGCCACTGGTTTAACGGCAGCTCCTCGACAGAAGCCGTTCCGGTCCTTTCTGTCTGCTCCGCCAGCACCGTTCGGCCGGGGATCGCTCCACGGGCAGCCGTCAAGAGCGCCCGCTCTCCCTTCCGACCGCATCTCGGCGAGCTGCTCGATCTGGTAGTCGAGCAGGTTTTGGGCGATGGCCGCGTAGCGGCTCGCGGCGGTGTGGGACAGGTTGAAGACCAGGGCGAGATGCAGTGGGTCGGTGCCGACGGTCAGTGCCTCGTGAAGTACCCGGTCGCCGCGGATGCGTTCGAGGTAAACGCCGTGGTGCAGCAGGTGCCGTTTAAGGTATTCGGGGCTGACGGGCCCGGTTCCCAGGGCTGTCTTCGCGTTGATCAGGACGTGCCGGTTGGGGTCTTTGGCCAGGTGGCCCGGCGCTGGTCGAGCCAGGCCAGCAGGGTCTGGTGGGGCAGTTCGCCGAGCCGTTGGCCATGTCCGGCGATGGTGATCCTGCGGTTGGGCATGTCGAGGCCGTCGTCGGTCATCGGAAGCAGGCTGCGTGGGATGTCCTCCGTCCTGAGCCGGGTGGTGGGGTTGGCGAAGATCAGGCCGCGCTTCTTGGCGAAGCGGAACAGTGAGCGCAGTGCCGCGATGGCGTTGCGACGCTGCCATCCACGCAGGGGTGACAGCGCGGCTGTGACGTCGGCGGCGGTGATTTCGCGCAGATGATCACGGGTCGTCGCCCAGTTCTCCAACAGGGGGCGGACACAGCCGAAGTAGACGTAGAGACAGGTGCGGGACCGGGGTTTGGCGCGCCTGTCACCGTCGAGGAGGACCAGCAGCCAGGCGCGGACGTCGCCGGCGAATCCGGCGGGCAGTTCGCCGGTGCGGTCGTCGATACAGGAGCGGATCGACGAGGCACTGTCATCTTCCGGAAGGTCCAGGTCGGCGAGGACTTCGGCGACCCGAAAACTGGAAGCGTGTCGAGGTATTCGCGTGCGGATTTCGGTGAGTTTCACGGGCTTGCCGGGCGGGCGGTGCTCCAGCACCGCCGTCAGGCCGTCCATCGCGCACCGCACGAGCGACGGCGACCATCCGTTGGCCTCGCCGAGTTGTTCGGCGTGGGCCGAGGCCGACCGGAGCGCGAGGCTGTCCGAGGTCAAGGCGGGGTGCTGCCAGCGTGGCGGGGGTGGGACGCCCGCCTTGCGCCGGTAGTAGGAGGCCAAGCCCCGGCACTTGTTGTCGCAGTACGCCCGGTCCCGCCGGGAGCCCGCGGGCAGCAGCTTGCCGCAGTGCACGCAGGTCATCGCGGTGGCAGAGACCTGCCGGTGCGAGGACGTGGGGCGACGGCGCGCGGCTGGCCCACCGCAGTGGCCTGCGAGTCCGCCGCTGGCGCCGGGGCCGGCACCCGCTCCGGCTCGGGCAGCAGCAGTTCCTCGACTCCGCATCCGAGCACCGCGCAGATGACGTCGAGCTCATCGAGCTTGACGGGGTTCGGCTGACCGGACCACAGCCCCGACATCTTCCCCGCGCTGATCACAACGCCACGCTCGGCGAGCATCCGCTGGAGTTCGCTGGCCTTCCAGATGCCGCGGTTGGCGGCAGCCAGACGAAGGTTCCACTTCACTGGGCCAGTCCCTTCCATCGCTCGGTTGCGCGCTGCTGTCCGGCGACCCAGGCGTCTTCGACATGGGTGCCGTGGACGTGGATAGACCGGGCCGTGGTACCGGTCCAGGTATGTCCAAGTAGTTCCTGGATGGCGAACAAGGTCATGCCAGCGAGATAGAGCTGGGAGGCGCAGAAGTGCCGCAGCACGTGCGGGGTGAGCTTCCCGGCCCAGGTCGGCAGGTGCTGGGCGGCGGCATCGGCCAGCGACCGGCGGAAGACGTCGGCGGTCGCCCGCGAGCAGGAACCGTCCTGATTCTTGCGCTCGGAGGGGAACAGCGGGGCGCCCGGCCGGGTGTGGTCGGCGTCGAAGTGGCCCCATACGTCCTCGATGAACCACCGCAGGTTCCGGTCGGCACCGTTGATCAGCGGCACCAGCCGCGGCTTCGGCCCGCGTCTGCGGGAACCCTTGCCGTGTCGGACGTTGAGCTTGCCGAAACGGCCCAGCTCCCACCGGACGTCGTCCAGGTCGAGCATCCGTGCCTCGTTGATCCGCAGCCCCACGTCCGCCGCCAGCCGGGCCACCGCGTAATTGCGGGCGGCCGGGCCGAATTTGCGGCAGGTCACCAGCTCCTCACGCCACCCGGCGAACGGCGCCTCGATCTCCGCTTCACTGGGCGGGATCCGCAGCTGCGGTTCCACCGAGGCCCGCGGCCGGTTCATCTCGTCCAACGGGCACTCGACCACGCGGCCGGTGAGGTTGTGCAGCTCGACCTTGTGCCGCAGCTCAAGGAACTGGAAGAACACCGCCAGCGCACCCGCCCGACCGGTCCGGGTCGAGGGTTTGGCGTCGCGCAGCACCTTGCCGAAATAGACGTCGGCGTCGGAGGGCTCCATCTCCCACAGCGGACGGCCGAACCAGTCTCGGATCAGCTCCAGATGGTCGTTGCGGATGGTGCTGTCAACCAGACCGGCCGATGCCCGCGCGAGCACGAACCTCGACAGCACATCGGTCTCGAACTCGGCGAGCTCCTCCTCGCTCACCGGAGCCCGGTACTCGCGCAGATCGCGTACTACGGCCAGAGCCAACCCACGCCTCCACGACTTCACCCAGACTGAAGGAATCTCGACAAGGATGGGAGTTGCGCACTGCGGACGAGGTTGGGTCAGAACGGCCGACAGCCACCCGAACGAGGTAACGGGCCCAGGTCCAGGCACTCTCAGTCGTGCCAGGGAGCTACGGACGAACACGGAACTCGGGGACTATTGCTCACCCTTGTACCGAGGGAGGGATCGACCGGTAGCCGAAGAACTTTTAGATACCAAGGTGGCGAATGGTGGCGAACCCTTGCTGCCAGCCGCACCAACTGATGCTCTGACCCCAGACGATGCCCCGCCGTTGCGGAGCGCCCGAAACCCCAGCCTGACGCCCCGTGGTTCCGGGCGCCCCAAAGTCGGAGACTCCATGGACAGCAACATCAAATTTGCTATCGCCGCCTTCACCGTCATCTCCGTCGTGGCGATCTGCCGCGCAGAGCGGCGCGACGTGCCCAGCGTCGCGAAGAGCCTGGGCCTGGCCCCGTTCGCGGTGGCGCTACTGAAGCTCCGATAGCCCCACGAAGCACGAACCCAGGGAGTTCCGTCTTCGGCCTCCAGAGCGCAACCGGGTTCCGTAGCCCTGTACGGGTTCCTCGGGCGCCCTGGAATCTCGGGCGAGCCCGTTATCCCGCCTGCGCCGTGCAGGGGAGCGCTCAGACGGAACGCATCGCCTCGTCGCAGTCATGGCACATCACTCGCGCATGTTCCGGGGGTACCACGGGGCGTCGGGACGGCTAGGTTGGTACGGGAGCTTGTTCATGTCCCGGGTCGGCTTGCCGCAGAGCGTGGTGTCGGCCGGGTCGCCGGGCGCCGCAGGGTCGGCGGGTACGGCATGTACCGCTTCGATGTACTCGACAGCCTCCCCAGGCCCGAAGTCCTCGGACAACTGTGCCGGTCGGCAGATTGGTCGGGCAGCCAGTCGACAGGAGGCCGGGGGAGCGGAGGAGGTACCGGGCGTGGGCTCGATGCCGTTCAGATCAGGCGGCCGGCAGCTGGGCAGCTGCCGGAGTGTTGTAGGTGGCGCAGTCAGCGGGCGTGCCGTCATAACACTCCACGCAGGACCCCAGGGTCTTGGCGGGAGGCAGTGGAAGTAGCGCCGGCCGCACGGCCCAGGGCACTGCTGGCGTGCCGCCATCGCCTTGTCGAGGGCGGCTTCCTTCGCGAGCGTCATCGGCAACTTCGGCTTTGCCAGGCCGATTCGGTACAGCCACGCGAAGCGCCGGCCGCCGCGGCACTCGATGCGGGCGACGGGCTCCTGGCCACCGGGGCGCAGTCCCATCTCCCGCAGCTGACTGCGGGTCGCGAGGTTCGTACCGCCGGCCTGCCTCCGCCGGAAGACCGGTAAGGAGCCATCGCCGGGGTCGTTCGGTCGACGTCGACCACGTCTTGGTCGGCCATCACCTGCTCCAGGTACCAGGAAGCCGGCCCTGGGGAAGCGGATGGCGGGGGCCGGGCAGGATCGGCCGTGGGCGGCCGGTGTGCTTGGAGGGACGCGGGGCAGGAACCATGACGATCACTCCTTCGAGCAGGGGTGAAAAGGGCGCGCCGAAACCTGGGGAGGTCGAGGCGCGCCCTTCCCTGTGGTGTGTGCGGATCGGTCTTCCGCGATCAGTGCCGTGGCGGGATCAGGTGGCACTCGGACGGTCGAAGCGCGAGGTGTTGCGGGCAGGCCCGTCGCCCTGTCCGGTCCTCGGCCACCCACACGGG
>NZ_JBHWZS010000015.1:0-59937 GCF_042728155.1 Streptomyces sp. NPDC060209 | reverse complement strand
GGCCGCCACCACGGCGGCCGGGGCACTGCGGCGCGTCCGGTGGCGGCGGAACCGCTGGTCTACGGCCCATCCGGGCGCCGATGCTGGAATGCTGGAGACACAGGCGGCGCGCGCAGCGCGCACACACGCAACACCGACAGTGGGGGACACATCGTCGTGGAGGAAAGAGTGCGGGTCGTCATCGCCGAGGACTCGGTGCTGCTCCGGGAGGGACTCACCCGGCTGCTGACCGATCTCGGGCACGACGTCGTCGCGGGGGTCGGGGACGCCGAGGCGCTGATCAAGACGGTGAGCGACCTCGCGGGGCAGGACGCGCTGCCGGACGTGGTGGTCGCCGACGTGCGCATGCCTCCGACCCACACCGACGAGGGCGTGCGGGCCGCGGTGCGGCTGCGCAAGGACTACCCGGACATCGGCGTGCTGGTTCTCTCCCAGTACGTCGAGGAGCAGTACGCCACCGAACTGCTGGCCGGCAGCAGCCGCGGGGTGGGCTATCTCCTGAAGGACCGGGTCGCCGAGGTCAGGGAGTTCGTGGACGCGGTGGTGCGGGTGGCGCGGGGCGGGACCGCTCTGGACCCCGAGGTCGTGGCACAGCTCCTGGGCCGCAGCCGCAAGCAGGACGTGCTGGCGGGGCTCACGCCGCGCGAGCGGGAGGTCCTCGGCCTGATGGCTGAGGGGCGTACGAATTCGGCCGTCGCCCGCCAGCTGGTGGTCAGCGACGGAGCCGTGGAGAAGCACGTCAGCAACATCTTCCTGAAACTCGGCCTGTCACCCAGTGACGGGGATCACCGTCGCGTTCTCGCCGTTCTCACTTATCTGAAGTCGTGACAACGCGATGATCTACTCGCGATGATCTGGATGATCCACCCGCAGTGAAGCGAAACCCCAGGTATAGGGCGAAAGGACGGGCACCGAGGGGTGCGTTCATCCAGTGACCGAGAGGTCCGGAAAATATGGCGAAGAGTGACGCATTGATGTCCGAAAAACGCGTCCACCATATGACCGGTCCAAGGAAGGCGACCCTTACAGAAGTAGGGTGGGGCCTGGACCGCCGGCGGGTCGGCCGGTCCCGAGCCGCCGCCCCGAGGGAGGTCCAGTTCAGTGACCAGCCAGGTCAGTAGCCCAGCCGGAAAGTCCGATGAGGCCAGCGAGGCTGTCGTCGGGGAGCAGCGCGCCCCGCACATTGTCCGTACGGGTGCCACCGAGAAGGAAATCCGCCGTCTGGACCGGGTGATCATCCGTTTTGCGGGTGACTCGGGTGACGGTATGCAGTTGACGGGCGACCGGTTCACGTCGGAGACGGCGTCGTTCGGGAACGACCTGTCGACGCTGCCCAACTTCCCGGCCGAGATCCGGGCACCCGCAGGCACACTGCCGGGTGTGTCGTCGTTCCAGCTGCATTTCGCGGACCACGACATCCTGACACCGGGCGACGCGCCGAACGTGCTGGTCGCGATGAATCCCGCCGCGCTGAAGGCGAATATCGCCGATGTGCCGCGCGGAGCCGACATCATTGTGAACACGGATGAGTTCACCAAACGCCCGATGGCGAAAGTCGGATACGCCGAGTCCCCTCTGGAGGACGGCTCTCTCGAGGCGTACAACGTGCATCCTGTGCCGTTGACGACATTGACGATCGAGGCGTTGAAGGAGTTCGGGCTTTCCCGCAAGGAGGCCGAGCGGTCGAAGAATATGTTCGCGCTCGGGCTGTTGTCCTGGATGTACAACCGTCCGACCGAGGGGACGGAGACATTCCTCCGGTCGAAGTTCGCCAGGAAGCCGGAGATCGCCGAGGCGAATGTGGCGGCGTTCCGCGCCGGCTGGAATTTCGGTGAGACGACGGAGGATTTCGCGGTCTCGTACGAGGTCGCACCGGCGTCGCAGGCTTTCCCGACGGGCACGTACCGCAATATCTCGGGGAACCTGGCGTTGTCGTACGGGCTGATCGCGGCGGGCCGTCAGGCGGATCTGCCGGTGTATCTGGGCTCGTATCCGATCACCCCGGCGTCCGACATCCTGCACGAGCTCAGCAAGCACAAGAATTTCGGCGTACGGACGTTCCAGGCGGAGGACGAGATCGCCGGGATCGGGGCGGCGCTGGGTGCGTCGTTCGGCGGGGCGCTGGGCGTGACGACCACGTCGGGGCCGGGTGTGGCGCTGAAGTCGGAGACGATCGGTCTGGCGGTGTCGCTGGAACTGCCGCTGCTGATCATCGACATCCAGCGTGGCGGCCCGTCCACCGGGCTGCCGACCAAGACCGAGCAGGCCGACCTGCTTCAGGCCATGTACGGGCGCAACGGCGAGGCGCCGGTCCCGATCGTGGCGCCGAGGACCCCGGCGGACTGCTTCGACGCGGCTCTGGACGCCGCCCGGATCGCGCTGACCTACCGGACCCCGGTGTTCCTGCTCTCGGACGGGTATCTGGCGAACGGCTCCGAGCCGTGGCGGATCCCCGAGGTCGACAGCCTCCCCGACCTGCGGACACCGTTCGCGACCGGGCCGAACCACGCACTCGCGGACGGCACGGAGGTGTTCTGGCCCTACAAGCGGGATCCGGAGACGCTGGCCCGCCCCTGGGCCGTGCCGGGCACCCCGGGGCTGGAGCACCGGATCGGCGGGATCGAGAAGCAGGACGGCACGGGGAACATCTCCTACGATCCGGCCAACCACGACTTCATGGTCCGCACCCGCCAGGCCAAGATCGACGGCATCCAGGTCCCCGACGTCGAGGTCGACGACCCGGCCGGCGCTACGACCCTGGTCCTGGGCTGGGGTTCGACGTACGGGCCGATCACGGCGGCGGTGCGCCGGCTCCGTGCGGCCGGCGAGACCATCGCGCAGGCCCATCTGCGCCATCTCAACCCGTTCCCGAGGAATCTCGGTGAGGTGCTGGGGCGTTACGACAAGGTCGTGGTCCCGGAGATGAACCTCGGTCAGCTCGCCCTGCTGCTGAGGGCCAAGTACCTCGTGGACGCGCAGAGTTTCAACCAGGTCAACGGAATGCCCTTCAAGGCCGAGCAGCTCGCCACAGCCCTCAAGGAGGCCATTGATGCCTGACGCCAACGAACTCCTCCAGCTGGTCCCCAAGGCCGAGGGCAAGCAGTCCATGAAGGACTTCAAGTCCGACCAGGAGGTGCGCTGGTGCCCGGGCTGCGGTGACTACGCGGTCCTC
Organism: Streptomyces sp. NPDC060209; assembly: GCF_042728155.1. Taxonomy (NCBI): domain Bacteria; kingdom Bacillati; phylum Actinomycetota; class Actinomycetes; order Kitasatosporales; family Streptomycetaceae; genus Streptomyces; species Streptomyces sp. NPDC060209. The sequence goes on along the minus strand of NZ_JBHWZS010000015.1, from coordinate 56,765 downwards.
GCGGCCGTGCAGGGCTTCATGCCCGAACTGGGGCTGGCCAAGGAGAACATCACGTTCGTCTCCGGCATCGGCTGCTCGTCCCGCTTCCCGTACTACATGAACACCTACGGGATGCACTCCATCCACGGACGCGCCCCCTCCATCGCGACGGGCCTGGCCACCTCCCGCCGCGACCTGTCCGTCTGGGTCGTCACCGGCGACGGCGACGCGTTGTCCATCGGCGGGAACCACCTCATCCACGCCCTGCGCCGCAACGTCAACCTCAAGATCCTGCTGTTCAACAACCGGATCTACGGGCTCACCAAGGGGCAGTACAGCCCCACCTCCGAGGTCGGCAAGATCACCAAGTCGACGCCGATGGGCTCCCTCGACGCCCCCTTCAACCCTGTCTCCCTCGCCCTGGGCGCCGAAGCTTCCTTCGTCGCCCGCACCGTCGACTCCGACCGCAAGCACCTCACGAGCGTGCTGCGCGCGGCCGCCGACCACCCCGGCACCGCGCTGGTGGAGATCTACCAGAACTGCAACATCTTCAACGACGGCGCCTTCGAGGTGCTCAAGGACAGGGAACGGGCCGAGGATGCGGTGATCCGCCTCGAACACGGCAAGCCGATCCGTTTCGGCGCCGAAAGCTCGAAGGGCGTCGTCCGCGACCCCCTCACGGGCGATCTGGCCGTCGTCGCGGTCACCGAGGAGAACCAGTCGCAGATCCTGGTCCACGACGCCCACAACCCCAGCCCCACGACCGCGTTCGCGCTGTCCCGGCTGGCCGACGCCGACACCCTGCACCACACCCCCATCGGTGTCCTGCGCAGCGTGGAGCGTCCGGTCTACGACTCCCTCATGTCGGACCAGCTCGATACCGCGATCGAGCAGCACGGCAAGGGTGATCTGAGCACCCTGCTGGCCGGCAACGACACGTGGACCGTGGTCGGCTGACCCGCGTCACCGCTGTTCTGCGAGGCCCGGAGCCGGCCGGCTCCGGGCCTCGTCGTACGTCTCGCGGGCGCTCTCCACCACGTCCAGGCGCCGCTCCGCCCACCGGGCCAGGCCCCAGACCTGCTCCGCGGCCTCCTTGCCGAGCGGGGTGAGGGAGTAGTCCACCCTCGGCGGGATCACGGGCTTGGCGTCCCGGTGCACCATTCCGTCCCGCTCCAGCGTCTGCAGGGTCTGGGCCAGCATCTTCTCGCTGACACCGCCCACGGTGCGGCGCAGCTCGCTGAAACGGTACGAGCGCTCCAGCAGCGCGGCGAGCACCAGCACCCCCCAGCGGCTGGTGACGTGCTCCAGCACCAGCCGGGAGGGGCACATCGGCTGGTTGACGCCCGGGAACCTGATGCTGCTTACGTTCATACCAGTACCTTACTTCAAAGTGGGTACTTTCGTTATGAAAGTGCACCTCCTAGGGTGAGTGGAAAGAGTCCGAGCCCCAGGATCGGCGCACCAGCCGGCGGACCGGCCGGCACACCAGGAGGAACCCCATGAGCATCGTTGTCACCGGAGCCACCGGCCAGCTCGGCCGTCTCGTCATCGAGAGTCTGCTCGCCGCGGTCCCCGCGGAGTCGGTCGCGGCGGTCGTCCGCGACAAGGAGAAGGCCGCACCGCTCGCCGCCCTGGGCGTGGAGCTCCGCATCGCCGACTACGACCGGCCCGAGACCCTCAGCGGCGCGTTCCGGGCGGGTGACCGTGTGCTGCTGATCTCGGCGAACGAGGTCGGCAGGCGCATCGCTCAGCACACCGCACTGATCGACGCCGCCAAGGCGGCGGGCGTGGCCCAGCTCGCGTACACGGGCGTGCTGGGCGGGCCGGACGCGGACTTCCGGCTGGCCGCCGAGCACAAGGTGACCGAACAGCTGATCCTGGATTCCGGCCTCCCCCACACCTTCCTGCGCAACGGCTGGTACACCGAGAACTACACCGCGAATCTCGCGCCCGTGCTGGAGCACGGTGCCGTCGTCGCGAACGCGGGCGACGGCCGCATCGCCTCCGCCACTCGGGCCGACTACGCGGACGCGGCTGCCGCCGTGCTGACCGGCGAGGGCCACCTCGGCGCGGCGTACGAGCTGAGCGGCGACGTGGCGTGGTCGCTGGCGGAGTACGCCGCCGTGGTGGCGGAGGCGACCGGCAAGGAGATCACCTACAAGAACGTGCCGGCCGCGGTGCACCAGGAGATCCTCACCGGGGCCGGACTGCCCGAGCCCTTCCCCGCGATCCTCGTCGATGTGGACGAGGCCATCGCGCGTGGCCTGCTCGCGGGGACGAGCGGCGACCTGGCCCGCCTGATCGGCCGGCCGACCACTCCCCTGGCCGACACGGTCGCCGCGGCGGTCGCCGCCGCCTGAACGGGCACCCTCGACACCTGTCATGACCGTTTCCATGAGACGGCAATGACAGAGGGCCCTTCCGGCGCTACCGTCGTGCAGTCGGCCGATCGTCGACGTCAGGAGCGCCGGGAGGGCCCGTGAAGGGGAAGAACGAGCAGCGGGCAGGCCTGCTGTACGGAATCGGTGCGTACGGGATGTGGGGTCTCGTACCCCTCTTCTGGCCGCTGCTGGAACCGTCCGGAGCGGTGGAGATCCTCGCGCACCGGATGGTGTGGTCGCTGGGCGTCGTCGCCATCGCCCTGCTGGTCCTGCGCCGCTGGGCCTGGATCGGCGAGCTCCTGCGGCAGCCCCGGCGGCTGGGCCTGATCGCGATAGCCGCGACCGTGATCTCCATCAACTGGGGCCTCTACATCTGGTCCGTCAACAACGGCCATGTCGTCGAGGCGTCGCTCGGCTACTTCATCAACCCGCTGGTCACGATCGCCATGGGCGTCCTGCTGCTCGGTGAACGGCTGAGGCCCGTGCAGTGGACCGCGGTGGCGACCGGGTTCGCCGCGGTCCTCGTGCTGGCGATCGGCTACGGGCAGCCGCCGTGGATCTCACTGGTGCTGGCGTTCTCGTTCGCGACGTACGGCCTGGCCAAGAAGAAGGTCAACATGGGCGGCCTGGAGTCCCTGGCCGCCGAGACCGCCGTGCTGTTCGTGCCCGCGCTCGGCTTCCTGCTGTGGCTCGGGGCGAGCGGCGACGCGACGTTCCTGGCCGGGGGCGCGGGCCACGGGGCCCTCCTCGCCGCGACGGGACTCGTCACCGCGATCCCGCTCGTCTGCTTCGGCGCCGCGGCGATCCGGGTGCCGCTGTCCGTCCTCGGCCTGCTGCAGTACCTGGCACCGGTGTTCCAGTTCGCCCTGGGCATCCTCTACTTCCACGAGGCGATGCCGCCCGAGCGCTGGGCCGGCTTCGCGCTCGTCTGGGTGGCACTGATCCTGCTGACCTGGGACGCGCTGCGGACGGCACGGCGCACGAGGGCGGAGGCCTTGCGTCTGGCCGTGCGGGCGGCGGAGGCCGCGGCGCCCGTCGGGACGGCTTCCGCTTCCGCGCCGGATGCGAGCACCCCGGTCCAGAAATAGTTACTGAGTTGCTTTATTGACTCGGTTGCGTTTTCCTTTCGGTCAGGAGAACGCGAACCGAGGAGCAGGCATGACCGACGTACTGATCGTGGGCGCGGGCCCGACCGGACTGACGCTGGCCTGCGATCTGGCCAGACGCGGCGTCCCCGTACGGATCGTGGACAAATCGCCCGAGTATCCGCGCAGTTCACGGTCCAAGGGCCCCAACCCCCGCTCCCTGGAGGTCCTGGAGGACCTGGGTGTCGTCGAAGCGGTGCTGGCGGCGGGCTCGCCGCCGCTCCCGATGCGCAAGTACCGCGACGGCGTGGCGGTCGCCGACGCCGACCCGTACGCCGGTTCCACGCCGACGCCGGACGCGCCCTACGACCGGGGCCGGCTGATCGCGCAGTGGCGGCTGGAGGAGATCCTGCGCGACCGCCTCGCCGGATTCGGCGTGGCCGTGGAGACGGGCACCGAGGTCGTGGGCCTCACCGACGGCGACGCCTCGGTGGCCGTCGCCTTCGCCGACGGCTCCGGCGCCGACGCGCGCTACGTGGTGGGCTGCGACGGCGCCCACAGCCGCGTACGGAAGCTGCTCGGCGTCGCGTTCGACGGGGAGACCGACGAGGAACAGCTGATGGTCTGCGGCGACGTCGAGATCACCCCGGGCGTCCTGGACCGGGGCATCTGGCACCAGTGGTTCGACGAGGACGGGGCCGTCATGCTCTGTCCCATCCCCGGCACGCGGACGGGCTGGTGGTACCAGTCGGGCCCGGAGCGGGACGCGGAGGGCCGTCCCCTCGCCCCCTCCCCCGACGGCTTCAGGCGGCTCTTCGCCCACCACACCCGGCTGCCTGCCGGCCACCTCACGGAGGCCACGCTCCTCTCGACGTACCGCGTCAACGTGCGCATGGCGGACCGCTACCGCGTGGGCCGGGTCCTCCTCGCCGGGGACGCCGCCCATGTGCACGCGATCGCGGGCGGGCTGGGCATGAACACCGGCATCCAGGACGCTTTCAACCTCGGCTGGAAGCTCGCCCAGGTGCTGCGGGGGCGGGCGGACACCGAGCTGCTGGACACCTACGAGGAGGAGCGGCTGCCGGTCGCCGCGTGGACGCTGGACCTCACCTCGGAGAGGCTGCGGGCCACGCTGGAGGCGATCAGGAAGCCGGGCGGCGGACTCGACAGCGCGATCACCCCGTCGACGACGGGACTCGACCGCGGCTACCGGTGGAGTTCCCTCGCCCACCCCGGGGGCGGGGGCGACGTACGGTCCGGCGACCGCGCCCCGGACGCCCCCTGCGTCGACGCCACGACCGGTGCGCCCACCCGCCTGTTCCGTGTCCTCGCCGGCCCGCACATCACGGTGCTGGGCTTCGGGGCGGGAGCGGAGCCCGCGCTGCGGGAGGCGGCCGCGGCCCACGGCGACGCGGTACGGGCCTTCCGGGTGTACGGCGCCGAGGCCCCCGAGCCCGCGACGGCCGCCGCCCTGCCGAAGGCCCTGCACGACCTGGACGGGCACGCCCACGCGGCGTACGGCATCGGCGGGGACACCGTCGTCGTGGTCCGGCCCGACAACCACGTGGGGCTGATCTCGGACGCGGACGACCGCGACGCCGTACGGCTGTATCTGGACGCGCTGGACGGGAGGCGGGAGCCGGATCCGATGAGTGTGGCAGGCATGGTGGACGGCATCCGCAAAGGCTGATTGAGTGCCCGGATGGGGACGATCCTGAGGGACATGAGGCACGTTCAGTGGCATGAGCTGCGCCATGCCCAGGGCTCCGCGTCCCAGGTCCCCGGGATGCTGTCGCGGATAGCCTGGGGCGACAGCGAGTCGGCCGAGGACGCGCTGAGCGATCTGGGGCAGTGGATAGGCGCCATGGCCGTGTTCGACGCGACCGTCGCCACGGTGCCGTTCCTCTGGGAACTCGCCGCCATGGAGACCGTGAAGGACCGCGCGGGGGTGCTCGGCCTGCTGGGGACGATCCTCGCCCATGACCACGCGCACCACCCGGAGTGGACCAGGGACGCGCATCTCGCGGTCCTGGCCGGCCGGGCGACCGCCGAGCGGCTGGCCGCGGACGGTGATCCGGCGGTGAGCGCGGCGGCCGGAAAACTCCTGACCGCGTGCGGCGGCCACGTCTGCGCGGTCTGCGCGCCCCGGTGAGAACCGCGGGCCGGCCGGCTGCGGTCCCGGCCCGGCCCGCCACCCCCCGCCGCCGGCCGGCGGGGCGCGCGGCGTACGAAGAAGAAGTCCCGGTTCCGGCGTGCCCGTTGCCGCACCATTCACGCAACCAGTACAAACGGCTTTTATGACTCTGCACTGGAAGGTCGTCATCGATGCCAGCGACCCGCACGCCCAGGCCGACTTCTGGGCCGAGACCCTCGGCTACCTCGTGGAGGACAACAGCGCCCTGATCGAAGAACTGCTCGGCGTGGGAGCGGTGACCGAAGCCGCCACCGTCGAGCCGCACGGGCGCCGCGCCTGGCGCGATCTGGCCGCGGTGCGGCATCCGGACGATCCGTACGAGGAGAAGAGCGGGACCGGACTCGGACGCCGGCTGCTCTTCCAGCGTGTGCCGGAGCCCAAGACGGTGAAGAACCGCATCCACCTGGACGTCCACACGGCCCCCGGGCAGCGCGAGGCGGAGGTGGAACGGCTGGTGGGGCTGGGTGCGAGCGTGCTGCGGATGGTCGAGGTGCCGGGCGGGTCGTGGCAGGTGCTCCTGGACCCGGAGAGCAACGAATTCTGCGTCCACTGACGGAGCCGACCGTCCGCGCAGGTCAGCGGCGTACGGCGGGAAAGCGATCTCTCTAGGCTGACCTCATGTTCACGCCACCCGCCGCATACACCCTCGTCGCCACGGATCTGGACGGCACACTGCTGCGTTCCGACGACACCGTGAGCCCCCGCTCCCGCGCCGCCCTCGCCCGTGCCGCGTCGGCCGGCGCTCAGCATCTGATCGTCACGGGCAGGCCGGTGCCCGGCATACGCACCCTGCTCACGGACCTCGCCTACGACGGCCTCGTGGTCTGCGGGCAGGGCGCACAGGTGTACGACGCCGGATCGGCCCGCATGCTGAGCTCGGTGACGCTGGACCGGGACCTGGCCGACACCGCGCTCGGCAAGATCGAGGCCGAGGTGGGGCAGGTCTTCGCCGCGGTGGACCAGGACGGCGCCGACGGCCGGACCCTGATCGAGCCGGGTTACCGCATGCCGCACCCCTCCCTCCCCGCCCAGCGGGCCGGGCGCCGGGCGGAGCTGTGGGCCGCGCCGGTCATCAAGGTCCTGATACGCCACCCCGAGCTGACCGACGACGAACTGGCCGCGGCCGCCCGTGGGGCGGTGGGCGATCTGGCGTCCGTCACGATGGCGGGCCCGGGGACGGTGGAGCTGGCGCCGTACGGCGTGGACAAGGGCACCGGGGTCACCCTGGCCGCCGGGCTGCTGGGCCGCGACCCCGCCGACGCGGTGGCGTTCGGCGACATGCCCAACGACCTGCCCATGTTCCGCCTCGTGGGTCACCGGGTGGCGATGGCCGACGCGCACGCGGAACTGCGTGCCGCGGCCGACGAGATCACGTTCTCGAACGAGGACGACGGGGTCGCGGTGGTCCTCGACCGGCTCTTCCCCTGAGAACACGCCGCCATCCGAGACCTGGCGACCGGAAAACACCTCCCCCAAATTGCATGCACATGCATATGATGCGTACGCAGGTAAAAGTCGTATGCATTTAATTGGGGGGCCACCATGACCGAGCGCAACTTCCTCTTCCTGCTCGGCAGCAGTCGCGCCGACGGCAACACCGAGCTGCTCGCCCGGCTCGCGGCCGAGCAGCTCCCGGCCGGCACGGACCAGCGGTGGCTGGACCTGCGAGACCTTCCGCTGCCCGACTTCGAGGACCGGAGGCACTCGGACGGCCACCACGCCCCCACCGGACACGCCGCGACCTTGCTGGAGGCGACACTCGCCGCCACCGACGTGGTCATCGCCTCACCGCTGTACTGGTACGCGGTCTCCACCTCCACCAAGCGCTACCTGGACCACTGGTCGGGGTGGCTGGAGACCCCCGGTGCCGACTTCCAGCGGCGGATGGCCGGCAAGACCCTGTGGGGGGTCACCGCACTGGCGGACGACGACCCGTCCGTCGCCGAGCCGCTCGCGGGGACCCTGCGGAATTCGGCGCGTTACCTCGGGATGCGATGGGGCGGGGTGCTGCTGGGCAACGGCAGCAAGCCCGGTGACGTGCTGTCCGACACCGGTGCCGCGGCCCGGGCGAAGGACTTCTTCAGCTGAGACGTCCCGGGGCGGGGCCGCCGCCCGGAGCGGACCCGTCGCCCGCCGTGCCCGTCGGACCACTGCCGCCGCCGGCGGTCAGTGACCGCAGGACATGGTCCACCAGCGCGGCGACCGTCGCCTCGTCCTGGGCCGGCTTCCGCAGCACGTGGCGGTAGTAGACGGGGCCGTAGAGCATCTCCACCGCGAGCGGAAGATCGGCGCCGGCCGGTATCTGCCCCTGCTCCTGGGCCCGGCGCAGGCGTCCCACGGCGGCCTCGAAACGGGGGCCGACCAGCTGTTCGCGTACGGCCCGGGCGAGGGCGTCGTCGTGATGCATCTCCGACAGGATCCCGGCGTAGGCAGGGCCGTAGGGCGCCGTGGAGACCACCTTCACCGCGCCGTTGATGTGCCTCCGCAGGTCGGCGGCGACGTCACCGGTGTCGACGAACGGTGTGGCGCCGACGAACACGTCGGCGAACGCCTCCAGCATCACCGCGCCCTTCGACGGCCACCAGCGGTAGATCGTCTTCTTGCTCACGCCGGCGCGGGCGGCGATGGCCTCGACGGTGACCCGGCCGTACCCCTTCTCCGTACACAGCTCCAGAGCGGCGTCCAGCGTCGCCCGTCGTGACCTCTCGCTGCGGCGCAGGGAACTCGGCGATGTGATCATTCGGTGAGCATAGGGGGATTCCGCCCACCGCTTATTGACAGGTCGTCGCCAAAAGTCGAACAATGACCAGGCTGGAAACGGAACGTACCGTGTCGTGACGTTCCGTGCTGTACACCGTTCGTGCCGTTCGTGCCGCGACGAGCCGATCGGGGGACGGCTCGACCGGCCGACGGTACGGACGGCCGGTGCCGGCCCCTCAGACGCTGATGTCCTTCGTCGTGAAGCGCGCCCAGGCCGCAGAGCCGAACACCGCCGCGTACAGCGCCTGCAGACCCAGATTCCTGGTCAATTCGTCCCAGTAGACCGGCTCGCGCAGCAGGTCCGTGAAGGACAGCCAGTAGTGCGGGAAGAGATACGGATGGATCCCGTCCAGCTGCGGCATCGTGTCCAGGATCTGCACGGTGATCAGCACCCCGACGGTGGCCGCCATCGCCGCGATCCCGCTGTTGGTGAGGGTCGAGACGAAGAGACCCAGTGCCGCGAAGCCGATGAGGGACGCCGCCACCGCGACCGCGACCAGTCCGGCCCGCAGGAGTCCCTCGCCGAAGCCGATCCGGGTCCCCGAGATCGTCGTGACGTCCCCGACGGGGAAGAGCAGCGCTCCGACCGCGAGCGCCGATGCCGCCACGACCAGGGTGGCGACCAGGCAGAACACCAGCACGGACGCGTACTTCGCGAGCAGCAGCCGGGTGCGGCCCGCCGGTGCGACCAGAAGGTAGCGCAGGGTGCCGCCGCTCGCCTCACCCGCGACGGAGTCCCCCGCGATGACGCCTACGGCCATCGGGAGGAAGACGGGAAGCGTCGCGGAGAGCGCCGCGAAGACCAGGAACAGACCGTTGTTGGTGACCTGGGAGAGGAAGGCGGGGCCTCCTTCGCCGCCACCGGACCCTCCGCGCGAGCCGTCGCCCGTCTCGATCCGGACGGCGATCCCGATGAGGACGGGCACGGCCGCCAGCACACCGAGCAGGGCCAGGGTGCGCCACCGGCGGAGCGTGGTGGTCAGTTCGGAGCGGAGGATCCCCAGGGTCCACAGCGCGCGGCGCGGTGCGCGGGGTGCGGGGACCGCCGTGAGTTCAGCCTGCGACATCGAATCCCTCTCCGGTGAGTGCGACGAAGGCGTCCTCCAGCGAGGCGCTTTCGACGCCGAAGGCGCGTACGCGGACACCGCCGCGCACCAGGGCGGCGTTGAGGTCCGCGAGTTCCACCTCGCCCGGCGGCGCGTCGGCGCTCACCCGCTCCCCGTCGGTCACGAGGCCCGTCACCCCGTGTGCCGTGAGGATGCGGGCCGCTTCACCGGGGTCGGGGGTGGTGACGGCGAGCCGGCCCCGGGCGCCCGCTGCGAGCGCGGCGACCGGGCCCTGGACGAGGAGCCGGCCGCGGGCCATCACCGCCGCGTGGGTGCAGACCTGTTCGATCTCGTCGAGCAGGTGGGAGGAGAGGAAGACGGTGGTGCCCTCGGCCGCGAGCTCCCGGACCAGGGAGCGGATCTCGCGCATGCCCTGCGGGTCGAGACCGTTGGTCGGTTCGTCCAGCACGAGCAGCCTGCGCGGTTGGAGAAGGGCGGCGGCCAGACCGAGACGCTGCTTCATCCCGAGTGAGTATGCCTTGGCCTTCTTGCCGGCCGCCGCTGCGAGCCCGACCCGGTCCAGGGCGTTCTCCACCCGCGCGCGCCGGGTGCGCGGATCGGCCGACGGGTCGGCGGAGTCGAAGCGTACGAGATTGTCGCGGCCTGTCAGGAACCCGTACAGTGCGGGCCCTTCGATGAGCGCGCCGACCTGCGGGAGCACCGTGCGGGCCGCTGCCGGCATGGGGCGGCCCAGGACGTGTGCGGTGCCGGAGGTCGGGTCGATGAGCCCCATGAGCATCCGGATCGTGGTGGTCTTGCCGGAGCCGTTGGGCCCCAGGAAGCCGAAGACGCTGCCGGCGGGGACGGCGAGGTCCAGGCCGTCGACGGCCAACTGCCCGCCCCGGTAGCGCTTGGTGAGCCCGCGCGTCTCGATCACCGCGCCGGGCTCCGGCTCCGTCTCCGGCCCCGCCGTCGCGGCCGCTGTGTCGGTCATGCGCACTCCCGGTCCTGTCCCGCCGTTTCCCGGCGCCCGCCACGGCCCGTCGCGCGAGCCGCCCCGCCGTACGGAGCGTACGACGGGGCGGGTTGCACGGTGCGTCCTACTTGGCGGTGTCGGCCGCCTTCACCAGCGCGTCCTTGGTGACCGCGCCGACGTAGACCTTGCCGTCGTCCGTCAGCAGCGCGTTGACCAGGCGCGTCTTGAAGACCGTGCCCGAGCCGAAGTCGCCGGTGACCTTGTCGCCGAGCGCGTCCAGGAACTGCTGCGCCTGCGCGGGTACGTCGCCGGAGCCCTGGGCGGGCAGCCCCGCCCCGCCCGGGACCTCGATCTCGGCGACGGCGTTCCAGCCCTCGCCGATGACGTTGAGGCCCTGGAAGTCCTCCAGCGCGCCCAGGTCCTTCCGCACCTTGTCCGCCGCGCCCTTCTTCTCCGCGTCGGCCTCCAGCTCGTCGGCCTCGGTCACCTTCGCGCCCTTGGGCGGGGTGAAGGAGAAGGAGGAGGCATCGGGCTTCGCGAAGTCGACCTTCGTGAAGCCGGCGTCGACCGCGGCCTTGCCGCCGCTGCTCGGGGCCAGCGTGAACTTCAGCGGTACGCCGGTCGAGGCGTCGACGGCGACCGTGACGGAGCCGATCGTCGAACCCGACTGCTTCGGCTTGATCACGAGCTTGTAGGCGTCGCGCCCCGCCACCTGCGCCGTGCCGTCGACGGTGACGGACGTGGTGTCGTCCGCGGCGGCGAGCGCCTCCTCGGCGAGCTCCTTCGGAGTGGCCGGCACTCCCTCGGCCGCCTTGCGCTCCCCGGCCTTGCCGCCCGCAGGCCCGTTCCCGTCGGACTGCGCGTGGTAGACCTCGTCGCTCGCGCTGTCGTATCCCCAGATGTCGTCCCCGTTGTGGACGAGGCTGTACTCCGAGCCCTCGCCGAGGATCGAGAGGCGCTGCTTGTCGGGGCCGTCGACAGCGACGCGGAGCGTGTGCGTCCCGGAGGCGAGCTCCGTCAGCTTGGCTTCGGGGGCCGCGCTCGACTCCCCCGATCCCCCGTCCGGCGCGAAGGAGCCCGCAAGCCCGCCGAGCGACGGGATGCCGAGGTCGGTGCTGACCTTCACCGTGCCGGAGAGCTGCTCCTCGTCCGACGCGGCGATCTTCTCGATGAGTTCCTGCGCGGTGATGTCCGGCAGCTCCGGGTCACCGGAGTCCGCGAGCGCCGGGACGAGTCCGATCGTCGCCGCCGCCACTCCCGCCACCGCGAACGGGACGATGTAGCGCGCCGCCTTCCGACGGCCCACGACAGTGCCCGTGGCCTCGCCGTTGGTCTCTGCGCTGTCGTTCGGTGCCATGTGTGCTCTACCTCCGTGGTCGGCGGCTGCCATCCCGTTGCACTCGTCCACTCCCCGCCGCCATTCTCACCCGATGTGGTCAGGAGTGGTTGTTGTCCATCTGACCAAATCGGGCGGGGACAAGCGTCAGCCCTCGGGAGCAACTGCGCGTACCTCTCCGGGATGACCCCGGGGTGCCGGGTCCCGCCGAGCCCTTAGGGGTCCGCCGGGCCGCTGTGGGCCGACCGGGCCCTCAGGGGTCAGCCGGCGCGGTGCACCACGGCGTCGCACAGCTCTTCGAGTGCGGCCTTGGCGTAGCACTCGGGCAGCGGTGCCAGCGTCGCCCGTGCCTCCTGGGCGTAGCGGACGGTGTCGCGCCGTGCCTGCTCGAGCGCCGGGTGGGCACGGAGCCGTCGCAGCGCCTCCGCGAGCCGGGCGTCGTCGCCGAGGTCGCCGTCCAGCAGCTCCACGAGCTCCTTGTCCTCCGGACGGCCCTCGGCCGCCGCACGCGCGCGCAGGTGGAGGACCGGCAGGGTGGGGATGCCCTCGCGGAGGTCGGTGCCGGGCGTCTTGCCCGACTCGTGGGAGTCGCTGGCGATGTCCAGGACGTCGTCGGCGAGCTGGAAGGCGATGCCGAGGCGTTCGCCGTACTGGGTGAGGATGTCGACGACCGACTCGTCGGCGCCGGCCATCAGGGCGCCGAACCGGCCGGACACGGCGACCAGCGAGCCGGTCTTGCCGCCCAGCACGTCCATGTAGTGGTCGACGGGGTCGCGTCCGTCGCGCGGGCCCGCGGTCTCCAGGATCTGACCGGTGACCAGGCGTTCGAACGCCTCCGCCTGGATGCGGACGGCCTCCGGCCCGAGGTCGGCCAGGATGTGCGAGGCCCGGGCGAAGAGGAAGTCGCCCGTCAGGACGGCGACGGAGTTGCCCCAGCGGGTGTTGGCGCTGTCCACCCCGCGGCGTACGTCCGCCTCGTCCATCACGTCGTCGTGGTACAGCGTCGCCAGGTGCGTCAGTTCGACGACCACGGCGGCGGGGACGACGCCCGGCGCGTCGGGGTCACCGAACTGGGACGCGAGCATCACCAGCAGCGGCCGGAAACGCTTGCCCCCCGCGCTGACGAGGTGCTGCGCGGCCTCCGTGATGAACGGGACCTCACTTTTGGTGGCATCCAGCAGCCCCGCCTCGACAGCGGCCAAACCGGCCTGGACATCGGCCTCAAGTGCCTGGTCCCGCACGCTCAGTCCGAACGGCCCGACGACGGTCACGAGGGGATCTCCTGTCTGCTGACGATCACACGGAATGTCGATGTGTCGTTGTCCTCACTCAACTCAGCGTATCCGGTCCCCTTTGGATCACCGTGGGCGCCTTCCCGCCACCGCCGGTATGTTCGGCATCAGCTCATACGATCAGGAGTTGTCGCTTTGTCCCACACCGCAACCGGTACCGAACCGGCCCAGCCACCGCCCGGAGACGATCACGCGTTCTTCGGCCAGCCACGGGGTCTGATGACCCTGTCCGGGCTGGAGGTCTGGGAGCGATTCTCGTTCCTCGGGATGCAGGCCATCCTGGTCCTCTTCTTCGCCGACACGGTCTCCGACGGCGGCATGGGCATGGACCCGGGCACCGCCGCCTCCGTGTCCGCCGCCTACGGCACCCTCGTCTACCTCGTGTCCGTCGCGGGCGGCTGGCTGGCGGACCGGATCCTCGGTTCGTACCGCGCCGTCCTCTACGGCGGCATCCTCATCGCCTGCGGCCATTACGCCATGGCGGTGCCGACGGCCACGATGACCTGGGTGGGCCTCGGCCTGATCAGCGCGGGCACGGGCCTGCTCAAGCCCAATGTGGCCTCGATGGTCGGCAAGCTCTACGGCACCGAGGACAACCGCCGCGACGCCGGCTTCGCGCTCTACTACATGGGCATCAACATCGGTGCCTTCGCCGGCCCGCTGGTCACCGGCTGGCTGGGTGACCACGCGAGCTGGCACTGGGGATTCTCGGCCGCCGCCTTCGGCATGACGCTCGGCCTGATCCAGTACGTCGCCGGCCGGCGTCACCTGGCCGGGCGAAAGCACGCGGCGGAGTACGCCCTCGCGCCCGGGCCGATGCGCCGGGCCGTGCTGACGATCGTGGCCGGCATCGTGGTGGTGGCCCTGGTGGCGACGGCCCTGGCGCTGGCCGGCTGGCTGACGATGGACCGGTTCGTCGACGTACTCACCCTCGTCTCGGTGATCACGCCCGTCGTCTACTTCGTCGTGATGTTCAGGAGCCCCCGGGTCACTCCGGAGGAGCGCGGCAGGCTCCGGCCGTACGTCGTGCTGTTCCTGGCCTCCGTCGTCTTCAACTTCATCCTCTTCCAGGCGTACTCGACGATGATGCTGCTCGCCTCGACGAACGCCCGCACGGAGATCTTCGGCTTCCACTTCCCGGCGAGCTGGTACGCCTCCGCACTGGGCGCCTTCGAGGTGGCGCTGGCTCCTGTCGTGGCAGCCGTCTGGGCCCGGATGGGGCCGCGACAGCCGCACGCCTCGAACAAGATCGCGATCGGGGTGATCCTCGGCGGACTGTCCTTCCTCCTGATGGTCATCCCGACCTCCGGCCACGCCGACGGCACCTACCGGATGGCCGCCTGGTGGATCGTCGGCTCCTACCTGCTGCTCGGTCTCGGCGACATCCTGCTGGAGACCTCCGGCATGTCCGCCACCACGAAGCTCGCCCCCAAGGCGTTCGCCAGCCAGACGATGGCGCTGTGGTTCCTGTCGCTGGCCCTCGCCAACGGCATCCAGGCACAGATCGTGAAGCTCTACGGCGAGGTCTCCAACCCCGCCTACTTCGGTGTCAATGGCGCTATCGCGGTGGCGGCCGGTGTGGCCGTCATCGCCGCCGCTCCCTGGCTCAAGCGCACCATGCACCCCGTCCACTGAGGTACCGCCATGCACATCCGCACCGATTTCCCGTACGAGACCACCCACGAGGACCTCTACATCCCCCTCGCGGACGGCACCCAGCTGTACGCCCGGATCTGGCGGCCGGTCACCGACGAACCGGTGCCCGCACTGCTGGAGTACCTGCCCTACCGGCTCAGCGACTGGACGGCGCCGCGCGACTGGCAGCGCCACCCCTGGTACGCGGGCCACGGCTACGCCTCCGTGCGCGTCGACGTGCGCGGGCACGGCAACAGCGAGGGCATGCCGGGCGACGAGTACGACGCCACGGAGCTCGCGGACGGGGTCGCGGTCGTGCACTGGCTGGCCCAGCAGGAATGGTGCTCGGGACGGGTCGGCATGTTCGGCATCTCCTGGGGCGGTTTCAACTCGCTCCAGATCGCCGCGCTCGCACCGGAGCCCCTGAAGGCGGTCGTCACCGTGTGCTCGGCCGACGACCGCTACGACAACGACGTCCACTACATGGGCGGCTCCGTCCTCGGTGTGGACATGCACGCCTGGGCATCCACGATGCTGGCCTTCGTCTCCCGGCCTCCGGACCCGGCGGACGTCGGCGACGACTGGCGGGACATGTGGCTGCGGCGGCTCGAGAAGGTTGAGCCGTTCATCCATACGTGGCTGGCGCACCAGACCCGCGACGCATACTGGAAGCACGGCAGCGTCTGTGAGGACTACGGCTCCGTCGAGGCGAAGGTCCTGGCGGTGGGCGGCTGGCACGACCCGTACCGCGACACCGTCCTGAGGCTCGTCGAACACCTGGACCCCGGGCAGGTACGCGGCCTGATCGGCCCCTGGTCGCACCAGTACCCGGACCGCGGCCTCCCTCCGGGACCCGCGATCGGCTTCCTCCAGGAGACGCTGCGCTGGTGGGACCAGCACCTCAAGGACAAGGACACCGGGGTGATGAACGAGCCCCTGCTGCGGTCCTGGATCAGCGGCTCGCACCCTCCGGCCACCGTCTACGAGACGCTGCCCGGCCGCTGGGTCGGCGACGCAAGCTGGCCGTCCGAGAACGTCGCCCCGGTGACGTACGCCCTGGAGGGCGGACCGCAGACCGTCCGCTCGCCGCAGCAGACCGGGCTGGACGCGGGGCGCTTCTTCCCGTTCGGCAACGACGCCGACCTGCCGCCCGACCAGCGGGACGAGGACGCCAAATCGGTGTGCTTCGAGTTCCCCGTCGAAGACGCCCCCATCGAGATCCTCGGCCGCCCACGGGTGACGCTCCTGGTCCGGATGGACGTACCGCGCGGCCAGGTGATCGCCCGGCTCTGCGACGTGGCCCCGGACGGGTCCTCCACCCTGGTGACCCGCGGGGCCCTCAACCTGGCCACCCGTCATGGGCGCGACCGCGCGGAGGACTGGACCGTCGGGGAGACCGAGTACGTGACCTTCGAGCTGAACGGCATCGGGCACACCTTCCCGCGCGGCCACCGGATCAGGGTCGCCGTCTCGTCCTCGTACTGGCCGTGGATCTGGCCCCAGGCCGGTTCGGCGGGCTTCACGCTCGAGGCGGAGGGCAGCCTCGTCGAGCTGCCGGTGCGCCGGCACACCGAGGACCCGGCGATCACCTTCGGCGAACCGGAGCAGGCGGAGCCGCTCGGCGTCGTGTATCCGGTCACGCTCGACGAGCAGCGCCCGGAGCGTCTGGTGGTCCGTGACGTCGCAAAGGGTGAATGGCGCCTGGAGGTCGATCCGCGCTACGGCGGCACGCGGGTCTACCCCGACGGGCTGGAGTTCACCGAGGACGCGCTGGAGACCTACACGATCCAGCAGGACGATCCGCTGTCGGCCCGGGCCCGTTCGGACTGGACGATCCGGCTGCACCGGCCGGAGATGTCCTGGGACGTACGGGTCGAGACGCGTTCGGAGCTGAGCGCGGACGCGGACGACTTCATCACGTCCAACGAGGTCGTGTGCAAGGACGGCGACGAGATCGTCTTCCACCGGACCTGGGAGAAGAGGATCCCCCGGACAGCGGGCTGACCAGGGTTATCACATAACTTTCCGGGCATTACGCCTACTTGAGGCACTGCCGCCGACCGGCGACGCCGACGTACCGTGTCCCTCAAGCGACTGGAAAGGGGCAGCGACAGATGCCCGAGCAGAGCAGCCCGCTCGACCTGGCCGAGGGCGATCCCTTCGGTCCGCACAACCTTCCGTACGGTGTGTTCTCCACCCCCGGGCACCCCGAGGACCGAAGGGTCGGAGTCCGCATCGGCGGACATGTGCTGGACGCCGGAGCGGCGGCACACGCACTCGGTTCGCCGTACGCCAGACTGCTGGCGCAGCCGAGCCTGATGCCGCTGCTGGCGGCGGGGCGCACCGCGTGGCGGGACGTACGGCGGGCACTGACGGCGTGGGTGACGGTCCCGTCCCACCGCCCGGCGCTGGAGCCGCTGCTGCACCCGCTCGGCTCGGTGACCCTGCACCTGCCGTACGAGGTCGCGGACTACGTCGACTTCTACGCCAGCGAGCACCACGCCACCAATGTGGGGCGGATCTTCCGTCCCGACGGCGCGGCCCTCACCCCCAACTGGAAGCACCTGCCGATCGGTTACCACGGGCGGGCCGGCACGGTCGTCGTCTCCGGTACGGACGTGGTGCGCCCCTCGGGGCAGCGCAAGGCACCGGCCGACCCCGCCCCCGTCTTCGGCCCCTCGGTGAAACTCGACATCGAGGCCGAGGTCGGCTTCGTCGTGGGCGTCCCCTCGGAGCAGGGCTCCCCCGTGGCGCTCGGTGACTTCCGTGAGCACGTCTTCGGGCTCTCCCTGCTGAACGACTGGTCGGCGCGGGACATCCAGGCCTGGGAGTACGTGCCGCTTGGCCCGTTCCTCGGCAAGTCCTTCGCCACCTCCGTGTCGGCGTGGGTGACCCCGCTGGAGGCCCTGGACGCTGCCCGCACGGCGCCGCCCGCCCGTGACGCCGAGCTGCTGCCGTATCTGGAGGACGCGGACGACGAGGAGCCGGGCGGCTTCGACATCCGGATCTCCGTGGACATCAACGGGCAGACCGTCTCCGAGCCGCCGTTCGCCTCCATGTACTGGACGGCCGCCCAGCAGCTGGCGCAGATGACGGTGAACGGCGCCTCGCTGCGCACGGGTGACCTGTACGGCTCCGGCACCGTGAGCGGTGCGGAGCCGGGGCAGCGCGGCTCCCTGCTCGAACTCACCTGGAACGGCCGCGATCCGCTGGACCTGGCCGAGGGCAAGCGCACGTTCCTGGAGGACGGGGACACCGTCACCCTGACCGCCTGGGCGCCCGGACCGCACGGTACCCGGGTCGGGCTCGGCGAGGTCACCGGACGGATCACCGCCACGCCGTGAGCGACGCCGCGCCCCCGTCCCAGGACGGGGGCGACGGCGGCGGCGGGTGACGCCACCGGGTGTCCGAGGGATGGTCACCGTAGTGGCAGATCTTCCTCGGCCGAGCGGAAAAGCGCTGATCACAGCGGTGCACCCGGCGTCCTCAGGTGGCGCAACACTGCGGCAACACCATCGCGTGGACCCCGTCTGTATGGTCCAGCGCATGCCAGCCGAACGCACCCGTGAGCACACCGTGCCCGTCGCCGCCGCCCGTCGGCGCCGGCTGCGCGCGGACCATGCCCGGCTGCTGGCCGACCTGCTGCGCCATCACATACGCACCGGTGGCTTCCCGGGCGGTGTCCTCCCCTTCGAGGACGCGATCGGCAGCGACTACCGCGTCTCCCGCAACACCGTCCGCCAGGCCCTGGATCTGCTGCGCGCCGAGGGCCTGGTGGAACGGCAGCCGGGCGTCGGCACCGTCGTGGTCAGCGAGAGGTACCCACACCGCCTCGACCGGCTCCAGGGCCTGGCCGAGACCCTCCGCGAACACGGCCGGGTCACCAACGAGGTCCGCACCGTCGGCCCCGTGCCCGCGCCCGGGCCCGTCGCGCGGCGACTCCGGATCGCGGAGCACACCGATGTGCTCTACATCGAGCGGCGCAGACTGCTGAACGGGCTGCCGCTCTCCCTCGACCTCACCTACGTCCCCATGGACATCGGGACCGGCCTGCTCGGCTGCGACCTGGAGAACACCGACGTCTTCCGGCTGCTGGAG
This sequence comes from Streptomyces sp. NPDC060209, assembly GCF_042728155.1. Lineage (NCBI taxonomy): Bacteria > Bacillati > Actinomycetota > Actinomycetes > Kitasatosporales > Streptomycetaceae > Streptomyces > Streptomyces sp. NPDC060209. The sequence continues at coordinate 37,983 of NZ_JBHWZS010000015.1, read as the reverse complement.
ACCCTCACCGGACAGCCGCTCGGCACCGCCGAGATCACCATGGAGGCCGTCAACGCCGACGCGCACTCCGCCGCCGTGCTGGAGACCCCGCACGGCGCCGCCGTCCTGATGCTGGAACGGCTCACCCATCTCTGTGACGGCCGCCCCGTGGACCTGGAGTTCATCCGGTTCCGCGGCGACCGCATCAGCATGAGCGGCCTGCTGCACCGGTCCGACTGAGCCCTCTTCCCCCTTTCCCGGAACCCCCTTCCTGTCTGGATTTCCCACTCTTTCCTGGAGACCGCCATGCCTCTGGCGCCCCAGCGGGCCGACGTGCCCGTGACCATCGACGAGTCCAAGTGCATCGACGGCTGCACCCTCTGCGTCGACATGTGTCCGCTCGACTCCCTGGCCATCCACCCGGACAGCGGCAAGGCGTACATGCACGTCGACGAGTGCTGGTACTGCGGCCCGTGCGCGGCCCGGTGTCCCACCGACGCGGTCACGGTCAACATGCCCTACCTCCTCCGGTGAAAGGCCCCTCCTCCCATGCGACGCACGGCAATCCGTACTGCCGGGGCCCTGCTGGCCTCCGCGCTGCTCGTCCCGCTCACGACGGGCTGCGGCGGCGAGGCGAGCGCGGGTGACGACGACACGGTCACGGTGACCGTCGGCTACCAGTCCAGGACCATCAACACCGTCACGGCGGGCACCCTGCTGCGCTCGCTCGGCTACTTCGAGGACGAACTGCGCGCACGCGGCGAGCGGGACGGCGTCAGGTACGAGGTGAAGTGGCAGGACTACGCGACCGGCGCCCCGATCACCGCCCAGATGACCGCGGGAAAGATCGACATCGGCTCGATGGGCGACTTCCCGTTGCTGATCAACGCGGCTCGCGGCACACAGCTGAAGCGTCCGACCAAGCTGGTGTCGGTCACCGGCTACAACCTGCGCGGCGGCCTCAACACCGTGGTGACCGGGCCTGATTCGGACCTCGGCTCCTTGAAGGACCTACGCGGCAGGAAGGTTTCCACGAGCGTGGGTTCGGCCGCCGACGGAACCCTCGTCCGTGCGCTCCAGCAGGCCGGGCTCGACCCGGAGAAGGACATCCGCAAGCTAAACCAGCAGCCCGCGGTGGGAGCGTCGGCGCTGCAGGCCGGCAGCGCGGACGCCCTGTCGCAGTTCGTGGCGTGGCCGGGACTGCTGGCCTTCCAGGGCCGGGCGAAGGCCCTCTACGACGGGGCGGAGCTGAATCTGCCGACCTTCCACGGGGTCACCGTCGTCGAGGACTTCGCGAAGAAGCGGCCCGCCGTGCTGGAGAACTTCCTCCGGGCGCAGGGGCGGGCGACCGAGTACCTGCACGAGCACCCGGTGGCGGCCTCGGAGTCGGTGGCGAAGGCGACGGGTCTGCCGGCCGAGGTCGTCCACCTCTACAACGGCGCCCAGGGCATCGCCACGTTCGACACGACGGTGAAGCCCGCACTGGTGGCCGCGCTCAAGAAGGACGTCCCGGTGCTGCGTTCGGCGAAGCTCGTCGGGGATGTGGACGTCGACTCCTTCGTCGACGAGACGTATGTGAAGCGGGTGTACGGCTCCGCCTACGCGAAGGCACGGGCCGCCGGCCCGCCCGCCGCACGCGGAGGCGAGGTCTGGCTGAAGGGCGAGGACACCACGTCGGCGTTCGCCACTCCCGCCGAGGTCCTGCGGTACGCCGCCGGGCACAAGGGCGAGGTCCGCGCCGCGTACGTCCCCGACGCGAGCACCGGGACCCTCTGGTTCGCGGACCGGGCGGTCTGGGTGTCGGACGGGACGGAGCTGAGGCCGTACGTCACCGGGTCCGCGGCCCGCGCGGACACCGCCGCGCACCCCGGCGCCCATATCGTCCCGTACGCCACCGCGCTCGAACTGGCCGGCGCCTCGTGAGGGGGCGGCGGTGGTCCTTCGCGCTGCGGACGCTGTCGCTGGTGGCCGCGCTGGGCATCTGGCAGCTGCTGACCTCCTACGACGTCAATCTGTGGCTGCGCTTCGAGCAGTTCCCCACGGTCACCGATGTGGCCGGGGCGTTCGGTGACCGGCTCGGCAGCGACACCTACTGGCAGGACCTCACCGACAGCCTGACCCGGATCGTCACCGGTTTCGCCCTGGCCTCGGTCCTCGGCATCACCGTCGGCACGGCCGTCGCACGGTCCGGGCTGGCCTCGGACCTCCTGGGCCCCGTCCTCGAAGTGATCCGCCCGGTCCCGGCGATCGCCCTGGTGCCCGTGGCGATCCTGCTCTTCCCGAGCAACGAGCAGGGCATCGTCTTCATCACCTGCACCGCGGCGTTCTTCCCCGTCATGGTCTCCACCCGGCACGCGGTGCGGGCGCTCACCCCGGTGTGGGAGGAGGCGGTCCTGACCATGGGCGGCGGCCGGTGGCGGATCCTCGGCTCGGTCGTCCTGCCCGGCGCGCTGCCCGGCATCCTCGGCGGGCTCTCCGTAGGCATCGGGGTGTCGTGGATCTGTGTGATCTCCGCCGAGATGATCTCCGGCGAGTACGGGGTCGGCTACCGCACCTGGCAGGACTACACGGTCGTCGACTATCCGGGGGTCTTCGTCGGCATGGCCACGATCGGCCTGCTGGGGTGGATCACCTCGACGGCGGTGGAGCTGCTGGGCCGCCGGCTCACCCGGTGGCTGCCGCGTACGGAGAGCAGCCGCCCTCAGTCCCCCGCACGGCACCGGAGCCGGGCCGTGCCCCCGGCGGTGGCGCCGGTCCCCCTGGCGAAGGAGCGCGTGCACCCATGACCACGACCACTCCCCCGGGCGTCCGGCTGACCCTGCGCGATGCCGTGCTCGGCCGGGCCGGGGCCCCGGTGCTGGACGGCATCGGCCTGGACGTCGTGCCCGGCGAGATCCTGGCCGTCGTCGGCCCGTCCGGCTGCGGCAAGTCGACGCTGCTGCGCACCCTGGCCGGGCTGCTGCCCGCCCTCGGCGGCGAGGTCACCGAGGACGGCGAGGCGATCACCGCGCCCCGCGCCGAGCGGGCCCTCGTCTTCCAGGACGACGCGCTGCTGCCGTGGCGCACCGTGCGGGCCAACGTCGAACTGCCCCTGGCCATCCGGGGCGTCGCACGAGCCGAACGCAGGACGCGCGCCGAGTCCTGGCTGGCCCGGGTCGGCCTGGACGGCCACGGCGCGAAGCTCCCGCACCGGATCTCGGGCGGTCAGCGCCAGCGCGTCCAGCTGGCCCGTGCCCTGGCGGCGGAGCCGCGCGCGGTCCTGATGGACGAGCCCTTCGGCGCGCTGGACGCCCAGACCCGGGCGGGGATGCAGCAGCTGCTCGTGGACGTCCTCCAGGGCACGGGCGCCACGGTCGTCTTCGTCACGCACGACGTGGACGAGGCCCTGTTCCTCGGCGACCGGGTCGCGCTGCTGCCCACCGGACGCGTCCTGGACGTACCGCGCCCCCGGGAACGCGCCGCGCACACCGACCCCGCGACCGTCGCACTGCGCCGCGAGGTCCTGCAGTCCCTGACTCCCGCCACCTCCTGACGAAAGGCCCGACCGTGCAGATCCCCGCCCTCGCCGACGCCGAGGAACTCTCCTGCGACGTACTGGTCGTCGGGGGCGGCACGGCCGGCACGATGGCCGCGCTCACCGCCGCCGAGCACGGCTCCTCCGTCCTGCTGCTGGAGAAGGCCCACGTCCGGCACTCGGGCGCCCTCGCCATGGGCATGGACGGCGTGAACAACGCGGTGATCCCCGGCCGGGCCGAACCCGACGACTACGTCGCCGAGATCACCCGGGCCAACGACGGCATCGTCGACCAGTCCACGGTCCGCCAGACCGCCGTACGCGGCTACGGAATGGTGCGGAGGCTGGAGTCGTACGGGGTGAAGTTCGAGAAGGACGAGCACGGGGAGTACGCCGTCCGGCAGGTGCACCGCTCCGGCTCGTACGTGCTGCCGATGCCCGAGGGCAAGGACGTCAAGAAGGTCCTCTACCGGCAGCTGAGGCGCCGGGAGATGCGGGAGCGGATCCGGATCGAGAACCGGGTGATGCCGGTCCGGATCCTGACCGGCGAGGACGGCCGGGCGATCGGCGCGGCGGCCTTCAACACCCGTACCGGGGCGTTCGTCACCGTGCGCGCCGGGGCCGTCGTGCTCGCCACCGGACCGTGCGGGCGGCTCGGCCTGCCCGCGTCGGGGTATCTCTACGGCACCTACGAGAACCCCACCAACGCGGGTGACGGCTATGCCATGGCCTACCACGCGGGGGCCGAGCTGACCGGCATCGAGTGCTTCCAGATCAACCCGCTGATCAAGGACTACAACGGGCCGGCCTGCGCCTACGTGGCCAACCCCTTCGGCGGCTACCAGGTGAACCGGCACGGCGAGCGGTTCGTCGACTCGGACTACTGGTCGGGGCAGATGATGTCCGAGTTCGCGGCGGAGGTCGCCTCGGACCGGGGCCCGGTGTACCTCAAGCTGAGCCACCTGCCCGAGGAGTCCGTCAGCGCCCTGGAGGACATCCTGCACTCCACGGAGCGGCCGACGCGCGGCACGTTCCATGCGAACCGGGGTCACGACTACCGCACCCACGACATCGAGATGCACATCTCCGAGATCGGCCTTTGCGGCGGGCATTCGGCCTCCGGCGTCCGCGTCGACGACCGGGCGCGCACGACGGTGCCGCGCCTGTACGCGGCCGGGGACCTGGCCTGCGTCCCGCACAACTACATGATCGGCGCGTTCGTCTACGGCGATCTGGCGGGGGCCGACGCCTCGCAGTACACGGCGTACGAAGGTGAACTGCCCGCCGGTCAGCTGCGCGAGGCCCACGAGCTGATCTACCGGCCGCTGCACCACCCGGACGGGCCGCCGCAGCCCCAGGTCGAGTACAAGCTGCGCCGGTTCGTGAACGACTACGTGGCCCCGCCCAAGTCGGGGGCGCGGCTGTCGCTGGCGCTGGAGTCCTTCGAGCGGATGCGCACGGACATCGCGGAGATGGGGGCGACGACCCCGCACGAGCTGATGCGGTGCGCCGAGGTGAGCTTCATCCGGGACTGCGCGGAGATGGCGGCGCGCTCCTCGCTGGCCCGCACGGAGTCCCGCTGGGGGCTGTACCACGAGCGCACGGACCACCCGGAGCGCGACGACACGGACTGGTTCCACCACCTGGACCTGCGCAAGTCGGCGTCGGGGGCGATGGAGTTCACGGCCCGGCCGGTGGCTCCGTATCTGGTGCCGGTGGACGGGTTCGACCCCGTCGGCGGGGCCTCCAGGGAGCTCGGCGAGGTCGAGGCGGAGCAGGTGGCGACGGCGGGGGCGCGGGAGTCGGCCCCTTCCGGTTCTGCGGCGCCCTCGCGCGCGGGGGTCGCCGCCTCCGCCTCGGCGGGCGGGGCGTCCCCCCGCATCCTGGATCTGCTCGCGCTGGCCGAGGACCATCAGCCGGAGCTGGGGGAGCTCGCGCCGTACCTGGCCGACTCCGATCCGGCGGTCCGACGCGCCGCCGTGGCCGCGCTGAGCGAGTCGACGCCGGAGGGGGCGGGACCCGCGCTGGCCGCCACGCTCGCTGACCCCGCCCCGTCGGTGCGGGCGGCGGCCGCCGCGTCCCTGCGGGAGCTGGTCGAGGTGCTGCCGGCCGAACCGGCCCTGCGCGAGCCACTGGTGGCGGCGCTGGGCTCGGGGGACCCGGTCGTGCGGGCCACGGCGCTGGACACCCTGCGCGCGATGCGGCTGGGGGACGCCGAATTGTTCGCGGGCACGCTCGACGACCCCGACATCGACGTACGGATCCACACAGTGAGCGCCCTGGTCTCCGTGGACGCGGCCGGTCTGCTGGCCCGGGCCGTGGCCGACCCGTCCCGGGAGGTCCGGGTGGCCGTCACGAAGGGCCTGGCGGCCACGCGCTCTCCGGGGCCGGAGCGACTGGCCCCGCTGCTCGACGACCCCGACCTGCTGGTGCGGGCGGCTGCCCTGGGTGCGCTCGCGGCGACAGGGTGCCCTGGGCCGTTTGCCGCCAGGGCGGTCACGGCTCTTTCCGATCCGGCCTGGCAGGTCAGGGCGGGGGCGGCGACGGCGCTCTCCTCGGCCGACCCGGTCTCCGCGATCACCGCACTGACCGAGGCCCTGACCGACCCGAACGCCGACGTACGTAAGGCCGCGGTCCTGGCGCTGCTGCACCACACGTCCCATGACGCGGCCCGGGAGGCCCTGGCCGGGGTGCTCACGGACCCGGACGCGGACGTGCGCGCGTATGCGGCGAGGGGGGCGGTGGTCAACGACGCGTGACTCGTGCACACGTGCGGGTGGGCTTGATCGGGTTGTCGGCGGATACGCTGGACGGACCGGCGAGACTCCTTCGTATGGGAGCACTGATGAGCATCGAACCCGAGGCACCCCAGCCGCGGTGGGCGGTCCCGCCCGTGGGCGGCTGGACCGCCGATGACCTGGACACACTCCCGAATCTGCCTCCGCATACGGAGCTGATCGACGGGAGCCTTGTTTTCGTGAGTCCGCAGACCGTTTTCCATGAGCGTGCGATCGACTACCTGAAGTGGCAGTTGCAGTCGCTCGCACCGCTCGACCTGGAAGTCTTTCGCGAGTTCACCATCGACGTCGACTTCCAGAACCGGCCCGAACCGGATGTCGTCGTCGTGCGCGCGGACGCGGTCGAGAGTCTGCGGCAGACACGGTTCCCTGCGGACAGTGTGCTGCTGGCGATCGAGGTCGTCTCCGACGAGTCGGTCACCCGCGACCGGGAAACCAAGCCGGTGAAGTACGCGCGCGCGAAGATTCCGCACTACTGGCGGGTGGAGAACCAGGGTGGCCGGGCAGTTGTCTACGTCTTCGAGCTTGAGCCCGCCACCGGCGCCTACACCTCCACTGGGATCTTCCACGACCGGATGAAGGTGTCCACCCCCTTCACCGTCGACCTGGATCTGACCGCGATCGTCTCGCGCCGCCGGGCGGCGAAGCCGGAGTAGACCCGGCCCCGGCTCACTCGAACTCCGGTGGCTCCTCGTCCCAGCCGAACCCCGGGTCCGCGTCCTGGACAGCGGGCCGGGCCGCCGGCATTGAGGTCCCGGCCGCCGGTGCGGATTCCGCTTCCGCCTCCGGAGCGGCGGCGGGGGCCGTGTCTCCCAGCCCCGCCAGCACCTCCAGCACTCCCTCGCCGTACGTCGCGAGCTTCTTCTCCCCGAGGCCGCTGACCCCGCCGAGCTCCGCGAGGGAGCCGGGACGCAGCGCGGCGATCTCCCGCAGCGTCGCGTCGTGGAAGATCACGTACGCCGGGAGGCCCAGCTCCTTCGCCGTCGCCCCGCGCCAGGCGCGCAGCGCCTCGAAGACCGGGACGGCCTCGGCGGGGAGGTCGGCCACGGCCGCCGCAGACTTGGCCTTGCGCTCGCCCGAGCCGCCGGACCGCGTCGTGGGCCTCTTCGGCTCCTTGCGGAGCAGCACCTCGCGCTCCCGGCCGAGCACGGAGCCGCTCTCCTCGGTCAGCACCAGCGTGCCGTACTCGCCCTCGACGGCCAGCAGGCCCTGGGCCAGCAGCTGGCGCACGACGCCCCGCCACTCCGCCTCGGCCAGCTCCTCACCGATGCCGAAGACCGAGAGCTGGTCGTGGTCGAACTGGATGACCTTCGCCGTGCGGCGGCCCAGCAGGATGTCGATGATCTGGCCGGCCCCGAACTTCTGATTCCGCTCGCGCTTCAGCCGGACCACGGTGGACAGCAGCTTCTGGGCGACCACGGTGCCGTCCCAGGTCTCCGGCGGGGTCAGGCAGGTGTCGCAGTTGCCGCAGCTCTCGGCGCCGGGCTCCTGGCCGAAGTACGTCAGGAGCTGGGCCCGGCGGCACTGGACGGTCTCGCAGAGCGCCAGCATCGAGTCGAGGTGCGAGGCGGCCCGGCGCCGGAAGGCCTCGTCGCCCTCGCCGCCCTGGATCAGCTTGCGCTGCTGCACGACGTCCTGGAGGCCGTACGCCATCCAGGCCGTGGACGGTGCCCCGTCACGCCCGGCGCGGCCCGTCTCCTGGTAGTACCCCTCGACGGACTTCGGCAGGTCGAGGTGGGCGACGAAACGCACGTCGGGCTTGTCGATGCCCATTCCGAACGCGATGGTCGCGACGACGACCAGGCCCTCCTCGCGCAGGAAGCGCGACTGGTGGGTGGCGCGCGTCCCGGCGTCGAGACCCGCGTGGTACGGCACGGCCTCGATGCCGTTGCGGCAGAGGTACTCGGCGGTCTTCTCCGTCGAGTTGCGCGAGAGGCAGTAGACGATGCCCGCGTCTCCCGCGTGCTCCTCCTTGAGGAAGGTCAGCAGCTGCTTCTTCGGGTCGGACTTCCCCACGACGCGGTACTGGATGTTGGGCCGGTCGAAGCTGGCCACGAAGTGCCTGGCGTCGGGCATGCCCAGCCGCTGGGTGATCTCCTTGTGCGTGGCGTCGGTCGCCGTGGCCGTCAACGCGATTCGGGGTACGTCGGGCCAGCGCTCGCCCAGCACGGACAGGGCCAGGTAGTCGGGGCGGAAGTCGTGGCCCCACTGGGCGACGCAGTGCGCCTCGTCGATGGCGAAGACGGAGATCTCGCCGCGGGCCAGCAGCGCGAGCGTCGAATCGAGGCGCAGCCGCTCGGGGGCCAGATACAGCACGTCGAGCTCACCGGCGACGAACTGGGCCTCCATCGAGCGGCGCTCGTCGAAGTCCTGCGTGGAGTTCATGAAGCCCGCGCGGACCCCCAGCGCACGCAGGGCGTCCACCTGGTCCTGCATGAGCGCGATCAGCGGGGAGATCACGACACCGGTGCCGGGCCTGACCAGGGCGGGGATCTGGTAGCAGAGGGACTTGCCGCCGCCGGTGGGCATCAGCACCACCGCGTCGCCGCCCTCGACGACATGCTCGATCACCGCGCCCTGCTCGCCGCGGAACGCCTCGTAACCGAACACCCGGTGCAGCGTCTGCTGTGCAGCGCTCTCGGTCGTCACACTCATGGTCGCGCCCGTCCGTCCGTCTTCACCCGTCACCGGCAACCATAGGCGCCGCCTACGACAACGCCGGACGGGCTTGACTTTCCAAGGCCCGTCCGGCGTCGCTGCGTACTTTTCCCGTTACCGCACGAACACTCCCGCCTGGCTCGCCAGGTCGAGGAAGTACTGCGGGGCCAGCCCGAGCACCAGGGTCACGGCGACCCCGACCGCGATCGTGGTCATCGTCAGCGGGGACGGGACGGCGACCGTGGGGCCGTCCGCCTTCGGCTCGCTGAAGAACATCAGGACGATGACCCTGATGTAGAAGAAGGCGGCGATGGCCGACGAGATCACACCGACCACGACGAGGCCGCCCGCGCCGCCGTCCGCGGCCGCCTTGAAGACGGCGAACTTGCCGGAGAAGCCCGAGGTGAGCGGGATACCGGCGAAGGACAGCAGGAACACCGCGAAGACCGCCGCGGTCAGCGGCGAGCGCCGGCCGAGACCGGCCCACTTCGACAGATGGGTCGCCTCGCCGCCGGCGTCCCGCACCAGGGTGACGACGGCGAAGGCGCCGACGGTCACGAAGGAGTACACCCCGAGGTAGAAGAGGACCGAGGAGACGCCCTCCGGGCTCGCCGCGATGACACCGGCGAGGATGAAGCCCGCGTGTGCGATCGAGGAGTAGGCCAGGAGCCGTTTGATGTCGGTCTGGGTGATCGCGACGATCGCCCCGCCCAGCATCGTGACGACCGCCACGCCCCACATGACGGGGCGCAGGTCCCAGGTGAGGCCGGGCAGCACCACGTACAGCAGGCGCAGCAGCGCGCCGAAGGCGGCCACCTTCGTGGCCGCGGCCATGAAGCCGGTGACCGGGGTCGGGGCTCCCTGGTAGACGTCCGGGGTCCACATGTGGAACGGGACCGCGCCGACCTTGAAGAGCAGGCCCATGAGGATCATCGCCGCGCCGATCAGCAGCAGCGCGTCGTTGCCCATGGTGTCGGCGAGCGCCGGGTCGATCTGCTGGACGGAGCCGTCGACGACGTTCGCGATGCCCGCGTACGAGACCGTGCCCGCGTATCCGTAGAGCAGGGCGATCCCGAAGAGCAGGAAGGCCGAGGAGAAGGCGCCGAGCAGGAAGTACTTCACGGCGGCCTCCTGTGACATCAGCCGCTTGCGGCGGGCGACGGCACACAGGAGGTAGAGCGGGAGGGAGAAGACCTCGAGCGCGACGAAGAGCGTCAGGAGGTCGTTGGCCGCCGGGAAGACCAGCATGCCGGCCACGGAGAAGAGGGCCAGCGGGAAGACCTCGGTCGTGGTGAACCCGGCCTTGACCGCGGCCTTCTCGCCGTCACTGCCGGGGACCGAACCGGCCTGGGCGGCGAAGGAGTCCACGCGGTTGCCGTGCGCGGCCGGGTCGAGACGCCGCTCGGCGAACGTGAAGACGGAGACCATGGAGACGAGCAGGATGGTGCCCTGGAGGAACAGGGCGGGTCCGTCGACGGCGACGGCTCCCATCGCGGCGATGTGCGCGTTCTTCGTGGCGTACCCGTCGGCCGCGAGGCCCACCACCGCGGCGAACGCGGCGGCGATCGCGACGACCGTCAGGAACACCTGGGTGGTGTAGCGCGCCCGTCGCGGGACGAAGGCTTCGACCAGGATCCCGAGGACGGCGGCGCCGACCACGATCAGGACGGGTGCCAGTTGGGCGTACTCGATGGTCGGAGCGGTGAACCTGTCGCCCGGGGCAGCCGATGTCACCCCGCCCGCCGTCGTCCACAGGCTGTGGACAGCTGTTGCGCTCACTTGGCGGCCTCCACCTCGGGCTGGGGGTCCTTCTTCTGTACGTCGTGCATGGTGTGCTGCACCGCCGGGTTGACGACCTCGGTGAGCGGCTTCGGGAAGACACCCAGGAAGATCAGCAGGGCGATCAGCGGAAGGGCCACCGCCAGTTCACGGACCCTGAGGTCGGGCATGCCCCCGATCCCCTCCCTGACCGGTCCCGTCATCGTCCGCTGGTAGAGGACGAGGACGTACAGCGCGGCGAGCACGATGCCGACGGTGGCGATGATGCCGGCGACCGGGTACGCACTGAACGCGCCGACCAGGACGAGGAATTCACTGACGAACGGGGCGAGGCCGGGCAGCGAGAGGGTGGCCAGGCCGCCGATGAGGAAGGTTCCCGCCAGGACGGGAGCCACCTTCTGCACCCCGCCGTAGTCGGCGATGAGCCGCGAGCCCCGCCGGGTGATCAGGAATCCGGCGACCAGCATCAGCGCGGCCGTCGAGAGGCCGTGGTTGACCATGTAGAGCGTGGCGCCCGACTGGCCCTGGCTGGTCATCGCGAAGATGCCGAGCACGATGAAGCCGAAGTGCGAGATCGACGCGTAGGCGATGAGCCGCTTGATGTCGCGCTGGCCGACGGCGAGCAGGGCGCCGTAGACGATGGAGATCAGCGCCAGGACGATGATCACCGGCGTCGCCCACTTGCTGGCCTCCGGGAACAGCTGGAGGCAGAAGCGGAGCATCGCGAAGGTGCCGACCTTGTCGACGACCGCGGTGATCAGGACGGCCACCGGCGTGGTCGCCTCCCCCATGGCGTTGGGCAGCCAGGTGTGCAGCGGCCACAGCGGGGCCTTCACCGCGAAGGCGAAGAAGAATCCGAGGAACAGCCACCGCTCGGTGGAGGTCGCCATGTCCAGCGAGCCGTTGGCCCGGGCCTCGGCGATCTCGGAGAGCGAGAAGCTCCCCGCGACGACGTAGAGCCCGATGACGGCGGCCAGCATGATGAGCCCGCCGGCCAGGTTGTAGAGGAGGAACTTCACAGCGGCGTAGCTGCGCTGCGCCGCGGCGTTCTCGTCGCTGCCCGAGTGCGCACGGTCCCCGAAGCCGCCGATGAGGAAGTACATCGGGATGAGCATGGCTTCGAAGAGGATGTAGAAGAGGAAGACGTCGGTGGCCACGAAGGAGAGGATCACCATCGCCTCCACCATCAGGATCAGGGCGAAGAAGCCCTGAGTGGGGCGCCAGCGGGAGGAGCTCGTCTCCAGGGGGTCGGCGTCGTGCCAGCCCGCCAGGATGATGAAGGGGATCAGCAGCGCCGTGAGCGCGAGGAGCGCCACCCCGATACCGTCGACGCCCAGTTCGTAGCGGACGCCGAAGTCCGCGATCCAGGCGTGCGACTCGGTGAGCTGGTAGCGGTCGCCGCCCGGTTCGAAGCGGGCGAACACGATGCCGGCCAGGACGAGCGTGGCCAGCGAGACGACCAGCGCGAGCCACTTGGCGGCGGTGCGCCGGGCGGCCGGGACGGCGGCGGTGGCGATCGCGCCGATCGCCGGGAGCGCCGCCGTCGCTGTCAGGAGGGGAAAGGACATGGGATCAGACCGCCCTCATCAGCAGGGTCGCGGCGATGAGTACCGCCGCGCCGCCGAACATCGAGACCGCGTAGGAGCGGGCATAGCCGTTCTGCAGCTTGCGCAGCCGGCCGGAGAGCCCGCCCATCGAGGCGGCCGTGCCGTTGACGACGCCGTCGACCAGGGTGTGGTCGACGTAGACCAGGGAGCGGGTGAGGTGTTCGCCGCCGCGGACCAGGACCACGTGGTTGAAGTCGTCCTGGAGGAGATCCCGGCGGGCAGCCCTGGTGAGCAGGGAGCCGCGCGGGGCGACGGCGGGGACGGGCCTGCGCCCGTACATCGCCCAGGCGATGGCGACACCGATGACGAGCACCACCATGGTGGCGGCGGTGACGGTGGTCGCGCTGACCGGGGCGTGTCCGTGGTCGTGTCCGGTGACGGGCTCCAGCCAGTGCATGAAGCGGTCGCCGATGGAGAAGAAGCCTCCGGCGAAGACCGACCCGAAGGCCAGCACGATCATCGGGATCGTCATGGACTTCGGTGACTCGTGGGGGTGCGGCTCGTGGCCCTCGGCGTCCGGCTGCCAGCGCTTCTCGCCGAAGAACGTCAGCAGCATCACGCGCGTCATGTAGAACGCGGTGATCGCGGCGCCGAGCAGCGTGACGGAGCCGAGGATCCAGCCCTCGGTGCCGCCCTTGGCGAAGGCCGCCTCGATGATCATGTCCTTGGAGAAGAATCCGGACAGCCCGGGGAAGCCGATGATCGCCAGATAGCCGAGGCCGAAGGTGACGAAGGTGACCGGCATGTACTTCCGCAGGCCGCCGTACTTCCGCATGTCCACCTCGTCGTTCATGCCGTGCATGACCGAACCGGCGCCGAGGAAGAGCCCGGCCTTGAAGAAGCCGTGCGTGACCAGGTGCATGATCGCGAAGACGTAGCCGATGGGGCCGAGGCCCGCGGCGAGGATCATGTAGCCGATCTGCGACATCGTCGACCCGGCGAGGGCCTTCTTGATGTCGTCCTTCGCGCAACCGACGATCGCACCGAAGAGGAGCGTGACGGCACCGACCACCACGACGACCAGTTGCGCGTCGGGCGCCCCGTTGAAGATGGCGCCGGAGCGGACGATGAGGTAGACGCCCGCGGTCACCATGGTGGCGGCGTGGATCAGGGCCGAGACCGGGGTCGGGCCCTCCATCGCGTCACCGAGCCAGGACTGCAGCGGAACCTGGGCCGACTTGCCGCAGGCGGCGAGGAGCAGCATCAGGCCGATCGCGGTGAGCTTGCCCTCGCTGGTGTCCCCGGTCGCTTCGAGCACCGGCCCGAAGGCGAACGTACCGAAGGTGGTGAACATCAGCATGATCGCGATGGACAGGCCCATGTCGCCGACCCGGTTCACCAGGAAGGCCTTCTTGGCGGCGGTGGCCGCGCTGGGCTTGTGCTGCCAGAAGCCGATGAGCAGGTACGACGCCAGACCGACGCCCTCCCACCCGACGTACAGCAGCAGGTAGTTGTCGGCGATGACCAGGATGAGCATCGCCGCGAGGAACAGATTCAGATAGCCGAAGAAGCGGCGTCGCCGCTCGTCGTGCTCCATGTAGCCGATGGAGTAGATGTGGATCAGCGTGCCCACACCCGTGATCAGCAGGACGAACGTCATCGACAGCTGGTCGAGCTGGAAGGCCACGTCGGCCTGGAATCCCTCGACGGGGATCCAGCTGTACAGGTGCTGGTGCAGGGCGCGGTCCTCGGCGCTCCTGCCCAGCATGTCGGTGAACAGCACGGCACCGATGACGAACGACGCGGCGGCGAGCGCCGTGCCGATCCAGTGTCCGGCCCGGTCGAGCCGGCGGCCGCCGCAGAGCAGGACCGCCGCTCCGAGCAGGGGCGCCGCGACCAGCAGCGCAATCAGGTTTTCCACGATTCCGACCCCTTACAGCTTCATCAGGCTGGCGTCGTCGACCGAGGCCGAGTGGCGGGAGCGGAACAGCGACACGATGATCGCGAGCCCGATCACGACCTCCGCGGCGGCGACGACCATCGTGAAGAAGGCGATGATCTGGCCGTCGAGGTTGCCGTGCATCCGGGAGAACGCGACGAGCGTGAGGTTGCAGGCGTTGAGCATCAGCTCGATGCACATGAACACCACGATCGCGTTCCGCCTGATCAGCACGCCGGAGGCGCCGATCGTGAACAAAAGGGCCGCGAGGTAGAGGTAGTTGACCGGATTCACTTGGCGACCTCCTCCTCTTCTTCCGCATGGTCACGGGCTGGTCCGCGGTCGCGGCCGAGCCGCTCCCCGGAGCGCTGTTCCAGTGCCTTGAGATCGGCGAGCGACTCGTCGGACACATCGCGGATCTGGCCGCGCTGCCGCAGCGTCTGCATGACGGTGAGTTCGGACGGGGTGCCGTCCGGGAGCAGTCCCGCGATGTCCACGGCGTTGTGCCGGGCGTAGACACCGGGGGCGGGCAGCGGCGGCAGATGACTGCTGCGCACCCGCTCCTGGGAGAGCTCGCGCTGTGTCTTGGCGCGCTCGGTGCGCTCGCGGTGCGTGAGCAGCATCGCGCCGACGGTCGCCGTGATCAGCAGGGCGCCGGTGATCTCGAACGCGAAGACGTACTTGGTGAAGATGAGGTTGGCGAGGCCCTCGACGTTTCCGCCGTGCCGGGCGTTCGCCGCCCCCAGGCCGTTGAACGACTTCAGGGACGCCTGTCCGATGCCGGCGATCAGCAGGATGCCGAAGCCGAGTCCGCAGGCGGCGGCCAGCCAGCGCTGGCCCTTGAGCGTCTCCTTCAGCGAGTCCGCCGCCGTGACGCCGACGAGCATGACCACGAAGAGGAACAGCATCATGATCGCGCCGGTGTAGACGACGACCTGGACGATGCCCAGGAAGTAGGCCCCGTTGGCGAGGTAGAAGACCGCCAGCACGATCATGGTGCCGGCCAGGGACAGCGCGCTGTGCACCGCCTTCTTCATCAGGACGGTGGAGAGTGCGCCGATGACGGCGACGGTGCCGAGGATCCAGAACTGGACGGCCTCGCCGGTCGAGGTGGCCGCCGCGGCCAGGGTGGCGGTCATGCGTCCACCCCCTTGTCCGCTTCTCCCGCGGAGACGGCGACCTGACGCTCCGTACCCGGAGCGGCCTCGGTCACCAGACCGCGGTAGTAGTCCTGTTCGTCCATGCCGGGGAAGATCGCGTGCGGGCTGTCGACCATGCCTTCCTCGAGGCCCGCGAGCAGCTCGTCCTTGGTGTAGATGAGGCTCTCGCGGGTGGTGTTGGCGAGCTCGAAGTCGTTGGTCATGGTCAGTGCCCGGGTGGGGCACGCCTCGATGCAGAGACCGCACAGGATGCAGCGCGCGTAGTTGATCTGGTACACGCGGCCGTAGCGCTCGCCCGGGGAGTAGCGCTCCGCGTCCGTGTTGTCCGCGCCCTCGACGTAGATCGCGTCCGCCGGACATGCCCAGGCGCAGAGCTCGCACCCGACGCACTTCTCCAGCCCGTCCGGGTGACGGTTGAGCTGATGGCGGCCGTGGAAGCGCGGCGCCGTCACCTTCTGCGTCTCCGGGTACTGCTCGGTCAGCCGCTTCTTGAACATGGCCTTGAAGGTCACGCCGAAGCCGGCCACAGGATTCTGGAACTTCTCCCCTGAGGGTTCCGATGCCTCAGACACTGTCGGCCTCCCTTCCGTCACTCGAACTTCCGGCACTCACATGGTCGTCACTCTGAGTATCCGGCCCGCCACTGACAACGAGCTCCCGCTCACGTCGTGGCCTGCGGCGCGGCACCGGCGGCAGGCTCTGGCCGGGCAGCGGCGGCACGGGGAATCCGCCCGCCATCGGGTCGAACGCCGGCTCCGGTCCGGCCGCCTCCTCGGCGGCCTTGGCCTTGCGGTCCCGGAAGATGTCGGCGACGAAGGAGATCAGCAGGACGGCGATGACGGCTCCCGCGACGTACAGCAGGATCTTCGAGTAGTCGTAGCCCTCGTTGTTCAGCGCCCTGACGGTGGCGACCAGCATCAGCCAGACCACGGAGACCGGGATCAGGACCTTCCAGCCGAGCTTCATCAGCTGGTCGTAGCGGACCCGGGGCAGCGTGCCGCGCAGCCAGATGAAGAAGAAGAGGAGCAGCTGCACCTTGATGACGAACCAGAGCATCGGCCACCAGCCCTGGTTCGCGCCCTCCCAGAAGGTGCTGATCGGGTACGGAGCCCGCCAGCCGCCCAGGAACAGGGTCACGGAGACCGCGGAGACGGTGACCATGTTGACGTACTCGGCGAGCATGAACATCGCGAACTTGATCGAGGAGTACTCGGTGTTGAAGCCGCCGACCAGGTCGCCCTCGGACTCCGGCATGTCGAACGGGGCCCGGTTGGTCTCACCGACCATCGTGATGACGTAGATGATGAAGGAGACCGGCAGCAGCAGGATGAACCAGCGGTCCTGCTGCGCCGCCACGATCTCCGAGGTCGACATCGAACCGGAGTAGAGGAACACCGAGGCGAACGCGGCGCCCATCGCGATCTCGTAGCTGATCATCTGGGCGCAGGAGCGCAGACCGCCGAGCAGCGGGTACGTCGATCCGGAGGACCAGCCGGCCAGCACGATGCCGTAGATGCCGACGGAGGCGACCGCGAGGATGTACAGCATCGCGATCGGCAGGTCGGTCAGCTGCATCGTCGTGCGCTGGCCGAAGATCGACACCTGGTTGTCGGCCGGACCGAACGGGATCACCGCGATCGCCATGAACGCCGGGGCGGCGGCCACGATCGGGGCCAGGATGTAGACGACCTTGTCGGCCCGCTTGACGACGACGTCTTCCTTCAGCATCAGCTTGATGCCGTCGGCGAGCGACTGGAGCATCCCCCAGGGGCCGTGACGGTTGGGGCCGATGCGCAGCTGCATCCAGGCGACGACCTTGCGCTCCCACACGATGGAGAACAGCACGGTCACCATCAGGAACGCGAAGCAGAACACCGCCTTGACGACGACGAGCCACCAGGGGTCCGTGCCGAACATCGAGAGGTCCTCGGCTGCGAGCACGGTGCCGTGCGGCGCCGCGGCGAGTCGATCGAGGCCGGTCACTCTCCTACCTCCGTTGTCACGACGTGGGAGCCCGGGGCGGCCGGACCGATCCGGACCAGTCCGCCCGGCTGGGCGCCGGTGTCGGCGGGGACGCCCCGGCCGACGGAGTTGAGCGGCACCCACACCACCCGGTCCGGCATCTCGGTCACCGCCAGCGGGAGTTCGGTGGTGCCGGCGGGCCCGGTGACGGCCAGCAGATCGCCGTCCTTCACGCCGGACTCGGCGGCGGTGACCTGGGACAGCCGGGCGACGGCCGCGTGCCGGGTACCGGCCAGCGCCTCGTCGCCCTCCTGGAGCCGGCCCCGGTCGAGCAGCATCCGGTGGCCCGCGAGGACCGCCTCGCCGTCACCGGGCCGGGGCACCGGGCGGGACGTCGCCCGCGGGTCCTCGGCGTGGCCGCCCTGCCAGCCGCCGAGGCGGTCGAGTTCGCGGCGGGCCGCCCTCAGGTCGGGCAGTGCGAGGTGTACGTCGAGCGCGTCGGCCAGCATGTGCAGCACCCGCGCGTCGGTCGGGCAGAGCGTCCTCGGCATCTGCTCGGGCTTCAGCGCGGCCTCGAACATCCGCGCCCTGCCTTCCCAGTTGAGGAAGGTGCCGGGCTTCTCGGCGACGGCCGCGACGGGGAGGACCACGTCGGCCCGCTCGGTGACCGCGCCGGGCCGCAGCTCCAGGGAGACCAGGAAGCCGACCTCGTCCAGTGCGCGCAGCGCTCCGGCCGGGTCGGGCAGGTCCTCGGGGTCGACCCCCGCGACCAGCAGCGCGGCCAGCTCGCCGGTGGCCGCGGCCTCCACGATCTGGCCGGTGTCACGGCCGAAGCGGGCCGGGAGTTCGGCGACGCCCCAGACGGACGCCACCTCCTCCCGGGCCCGGGGGTCCGTCGCGGGACGGCCGCCGGGCAGCAGCGACGGGAGCGCGCCCGCCTCCAGCGCGCCGCGTTCGCCGGCCCGGCGCGGGATCCACACCAGTGCGGCGCCGGTCGCCGCGGCGGTGCGCACGGCGGCGGTGAGCCCGCCGGGCACGGCGGCGAGCCGCTCGCCCACCACGATCACGGCGCCTTCGCCACGCAGCGCCTCGGCCGCGACGGCCCCGTCACCCTCCAGGCCGACCCCGCCCGCGAGGGCGTCCAGCCATTCGGTCTCGGTGCCGGGTGCGGCGGGGAGCAGCGTGCCGCCCGCCTTCTCCAGGCCCCGGCTGGCGTGCGAGGCGAGCGCGAACGTCCGCTGCCCGTGCTTGCGGTGGGCCTTGCGGAGCCGCAGGAAGACGCCGGGCGCCTCCTCCTCGGACTCGAAGCCGGCCAGCAGGACCGCCGGGGCCTGCTCCAGCGCGGTGTACGTGACCCCGCTGCCGTCGAGGTCCCGGCCGCGGCCGGCCACCCTCGCGGCGAGGAAGTCGGCTTCCTCACCGCTGTGGACCCGGGCCCGGAAGTCGATGTCGTTGGTGTCGAGGGCGACCCGCGCGAACTTGCTGTACGCGTAGGCGTCCTCGACGGTCAGCCGGCCGCCGATGAGGACACCGGTCCTGCCGCGGGCCGCCGAGAGACCGGCCGCGGCGGCTTCCAGCGCCTCGGGCCAGCTCGCCGGCTCCAGCACGCCCTCGGCGTTGCGTACCAGCGGAGTGGTGAGCCGGTCGCGCTGCTGGGCGTAGCGGAAGCCGAAGCGGCCCTTGTCGCAGAGCCACTCCTCGTTGACCTCGGGGTCGTTGGCGGCGAGCCGCCGCATGACCTTGCCGCGCCGGTGGTCGGTCCGGGTCGCGCAGCCGCCGGCGCAGTGCTCGCACACGGAAGGCGTCGACACCAGGTCGAAGGGCCGGGACCGGAAGCGGTACGCCGCCGAGGTGAGCGCCCCGACCGGGCAGATCTGGATGGTGTTGCCGGAGAAGTACGACTCGAAGGGGTCGCCCTCGCCCGTACCGACCTGCTGGAGCGCGCCGCGCTCCAGCAGCTCGATCATCGGGTCGCCCGCCACCTGGTTGGAGAACCGGGTGCAGCGAGCGCAGAGCACGCAGCGCTCGCGGTCCAGCAGCACCTGGGTGGAGATGGGGACGGGCTTCTCGAAGGTGCGCTTCTTCCCGTCGAAGCGGGAGTCGGCGCCGCCGTGCGACATCGCCTGGTTCTGCAGGGGGCACTCGCCGCCCTTGTCGCAGACCGGACAGTCCAGCGGGTGGTTGATGAGCAGGAGCTCCATCACCCCCTTCTGGGCCTTCTCCGCGACGGGCGAGGTGATCTGCGACTTCACGACCATGCCGTCGGTGCATGTGATGGTGCAGGACGCCATCGGCTTGCGCTGGCCCTCGACCTCGACGATGCACTGCCGGCAGGCACCGACCGGGTCGAGGAGCGGGTGGTCGCAGAAGCGCGGGATCTCGATGCCGAGGAGTTCGGCGGCGCGGATGACGAGGGTGCCCTTGGGCACGCTGATCTCGATGCCGTCGATCGTGAGCGTGACGAGGTCCTCGGGCGGAACGGCCGCCTCGCCGCCCCCGGAGGGCGCACTCGTGGTGACTGTCATGCGTTCACCCCCCGGTGAGCGTTCTTGTCGTCTTTGTCGTCGGCCCAGAGGGTCGACCTGGCCGGATCGAAGGGGCAGCCCTTGCCGGTGATGTGCTGCTCGTACTCCTCGCGGAAGTACTTCAGCGAGGAGAAGATCGGCGAGGCGGCACCGTCCCCGAGGGCGCAGAACGACTTTCCGTTGATGTTGTCGGCGATGTCGTTGAGCTTGTCGAGGTCCGACATCTGTCCCTTGCCCGCCTCGATGTCGCGGAGCAGCTGGACGAGCCAGTAGGTACCCTCGCGGCACGGCGTGCACTTGCCGCAGGACTCATGGGCGTAGAACTCGGTCCAGCGGGTGACGGCGCGCACCACGCAGGTGGTCTCGTCGAAGCACTGCAGCGCCTTGGTTCCGAGCATGGATCCGGCGGCGCCGACGCCCTCGTAGTCCAGGGGGACGTCGAGGTGTTCGTCGGTGAACATCGGGGTGGAGGAGCCCCCGGGTGTCCAGAACTTCAGGCGGTGCCCGGCCCGGATGCCGCCGCTCATGTCGAGCAGCTGGCGCAGGGTGATGCCGAGCGGCGCCTCGTACTGGCCGGGGCTGGTGACGTGCCCGCTGAGCGAATACAGCGTGAAGCCAGGGGACTTCTCGCTGCCCATCGACTTGAACCAGTCCTTGCCCTTGTTCAGGATCGCGGGAACCGAGGCGATGGACTCGACGTTGTTCACCACGGTGGGACAGGCGTAAAGACCGGCGACCGCGGGGAAGGGGGGACGCAGCCGGGGCTGGCCGCGCCGTCCTTCGAGCGAGTCGAGCAGCGCGGTTTCCTCTCCGCAGATGTACGCACCCGCACCCGCGTGCACCGTGATTTCCAGGTCGAGCCCCGAGCCCAGGACGTCCTTCCCCAGGTAGCCCGCCTCATAGGCCTCACGCACGGCCTCGTGCAGCCGCCGCAGTACGGGGACGACTTCGCCGCGCAGATAGATGAAGGCGTGCGAGGAGCGGATCGCGTAACAGGCGATCACGATGCCCTCGATGAGGCTGTGCGGGTTCGCGAAGAGGAGCGGGATGTCCTTGCAGGTCCCGGGCTCCGACTCGTCGGCGTTGACGACGAGGTAGTGCGGCTTGCCGTCGCCCTGCGGGATGAACTGCCACTTCATCCCGGTGGGGAAGCCCGCGCCCCCGCGTCCGCGCAGACCGGAGTCCTTGACGTACGCGATGAGGTCGTCGGGCGCCATGGCCAGGGCCTTGCGCAGACCCTCGTATCCGTCGTGCCGGTGGTAGGTGTCCAGCGTCCAGGACTCCGGCTCGTCCCAGAAGGAGGAGAGGACCGGGGCCAGGAGCTTCTCCGGGCTCGTCCCGTTCTTGTCGATCTCGGCTGCCAAGGTCATCACTCCCCCTCCTCGGCGGCAGGCCCGGCCGGGTGCTCCGGGTCGGAGGCCGACGTCTTCTGCGGTGCGTCGTGAGAGCTGAGGTGCTCGGTCGGCGACGGGTCGTGGGGCTGCGCGTCCTGAGGCGTCGCGTCGTCGGGCTGCGCGTCCCGGGGGGTCTCGCCCCTGGGTCCGACCACGCGTGCCTGCGGGGCGGCCTCGCCCCTGGCGAGCTTCAGCCCGACCAGGGAGGCGGCCCCCGCTCCACCGCTCGCCTCGACGGCGCCGGGGCGCCGGTCGGGGAAGCCGGCCAGGATGCGGGCCGTCTCCTTGTAGGTGCAGAGGGGGGCGCCGCGGGTGGGCTCCACGGTCCGGCCGGCGATCAGGTCGTCGACGAGCCGCGTCGCGCTCTCCGGCGTCTGGTTGTCGAAGAACTCCCAGTTGACCATCACGACGGGCGCGAAGTCGCAGGCCGCGTTGCACTCGATGTGCTCGAGGGTGACCTTGCCGTCCTCGGTCGTCTCGTCGTTGCCGACGCCCAGGTGCTCCTTGAGCTGGTCGAAGATGGCGTCGCCGCCCATGACCGCGCACAGGGTGTTGGTGCAGACACCGACCTGGTAGTCACCGCTCGGCCGGCGCCGGTACATCGTGTAGAAGGTGGCGACCGCGGTGACCTCGGCGGTGGTGAGCCCGAGCTGGTCGGCGCAGAACGCCATGCCCGTACGGGAGACGTACCCCTCCTCCGACTGCACCAGGTGCAGCAGCGGCAGCAGCGCGGAGCGGCTGCCGGGGTAGCGGGCGATCACCTCCTTCGCGTCCGCTTCGAGCCTGGCGCGCACCTCGGCCGGGTAAGCGGGGGCGGGGAGCTGCGGCATCCCCAGGCTGACTTCTTGGTTGGATGCGGTCACCGGTCGACGCCTCCCATCACGGGGTCGATGGACGCGACGGCGACGATGACGTCGGCGACCTGGCCGCCCTCGCACATCGCCGCCATGGCCTGCAGGTTGGTGAAGGACGGGTCGCGGAAGTGGACCCGGAAGGGGCGCGTGCCGCCGTCCGAGACGACATGCACGCCGAGTTCGCCCTTGGGGGACTCTATGGCCGTGTACGTCTGCCCGGCCGGGACCCGGAAGCCCTCGGTCACCAGCTTGAAGTGGTGGATCAGGGCCTCCATGGAGGTGCCCATGATCTTCTTGATGTGGTCGAGCGAGTTGCCGAGACCGTCGGGACCCAGCGCGAGCTGCGCGGGCCAGGCGATCTTCTTGTCGGCGACCATGACCGGGCCCGGCTCCAGCCGGGCCAGGCACTGCTCGACGATCCTCAGCGACTGGCGCATCTCCTCGAGACGGATGAGGAAGCGCCCGTAGGCGTCGCAGGTGTCCGCTGTGGGCACGTCGAACTCGTAGTTCTCGTATCCGCAGTACGGATCGGTCTTGCGCAGGTCGTGCGGGAGGCCGGCGGACCTGAGGATCGGGCCGGTGGCGCCGAGCGCCATGCAGCCGGTCAGATCGAGGTACCCGACGTCCTGCATACGGGCCTTGAAGATGGGATTGCCGGTCGCGAGCTTGTCGTACTCCGGCAGGTTCTTCTTCATGGTCTTGATGAACTCGCGGAGCCGGTCGATCGCGCCCATGGGCAGGTCCTGGGCGAGGCCGCCGGGCCGGATGAACGCGTGGTTCATCCGGAGGCCGGTGATCAGCTCGAAGAGATCGAGAACGAGTTCACGATCGCGGAAGCCGTAGATCATGATCGTCGTGGCGCCGAGCTCCATACCGCCGGTGGCGATGCACACCAGGTGCGAGGAGATCCGGTTGAGCTCCATCAGGAGCACGCGCAGGACGGTGGCCCGGTCGGGGATCTGGTCCTCGATGCCGAGGAGCTTCTCGACCCCGAGGCAGTACGCCGCCTCGTTGAAGAACGGGGTCAGGTAGTCCATGCGGGTGACGAAGGTGGTGCCCTGGGTCCAGTTACGGAATTCGAGGTTCTTCTCGATGCCCGTGTGGAGGTAGCCGATGCCGCAGCGGGCCTCGGTGACGGTCTCGCCGTCGATCTCCAGGATCAGCCGCAGCACGCCGTGCGTGGACGGGTGCTGGGGACCCATGTTGACGATGATGCGTTCGTCGTCCGACTTGGCGGCGGACTCGACGACCTCGTCCCAGTCGCCGCCGGTGACTGTATATACAGTCCCCTCGGTGGTGGCGCGGGGCGTTGCATGGGGAGTAGTCATCAGCTGTACGACCTCCGCTGGTCCGGAGCCGGGATCTGGGCGCCCTTGTACTCGACGGCGATGCCGCCGAGCGGGTAGTCCTTGCGCTGCGGGAAGCCCTGCCAGTCGTCCGGCATCATGATCCGGGTCAGGGCGGGGTGCCCGTCGAAGATCAGCCCGAAGAAGTCGTAGGTCTCGCGCTCGTGCCAGTCGTTGGTGGGGTAGACCCCGACGAGGGACGGAATGTGCGGGTCGCTGTCCGGGGTGGACACCTCGAGGCGGATCAGCCGCCCGTGGGTGAGCGAACGCAGGTGGTAGACCGCGTGCAGCTCGCGCCCCTGGTCCCCCAGGTAGTGGACACCGCTGACGCCCGTGCAGAGCTCGAAGCGCAGGGCCGGGTCGTCGCGCAGGGTGCGGGCGACCTGGACCAGGTGCTCGCGGGCGATGTGGAAGGTGAGTTCGCCCCGGTCGACGGCCGTCTTCTCGATGGCGTTGCCGGGGAGAAGGTCCTGTTCCTCCAGGGCCCCCTCCAGCTCGTCGGCCACCTGGTCGAACCAGCCGCCGTAGGGCCGGGAGGCCGCTCCGGGCAGGCTCACCGTGCGGACGAGTCCGCCGTAGCCGGAGGTGTCACCGCCGTTGTTGGCGCCGAACATGCCCTTGCGTACGCCGATGACCTCACCGGTGTCGTCCCGCGGGCTGGGCACCGCCGTGCCGTTCTGCTCGTTGTTGCCGTTTCGTTCGTCGCTCACCGCAGCAGCCCCTTCATCTCGATCAGGGGGAGTGACTTGAGGGCCGCCTCCTCCGCCTCGCGGGCGGCCTCCTCCGCGTTGACCCCGAGCTTGGAGCCCTGGATCTTCTGGTGGAGCTTGAGGATGGCGTCGATCAGCATCTCGGGACGCGGCGGGCATCCCGGCAGATAGATGTCGACCGGGACAATATGATCAACACCCTGAACAATGGCGTAATTATTGAACATTCCACCCGATGACGCACAAACCCCCATGGAGATGACCCACTTGGGGCTCGGCATCTGGTCGTAGACCTGCCGCAGGACGGGCGCCATCTTCTGGCTGACCCGTCCCGCGACGATCATCAGATCCGCTTGCCGCGGTGATCCGCGGAAGACCTCCATCCCGAAACGGGCCAGGTCGTACCGCCCGGCGCCGGTCGTCATCATCTCGATGGCGCAGCAGGCGAGGCCGAAGGTGGCGGGGAAGACGGAGGACTTCCGTACCCAGCCGGCGGCCTGCTCGACAGTGGTCAGCACAAAGCCGCTCGGCAGCTTCTCTTCGAGTCCCATGGTGTGCCCCTCAGCCCCTCAGTCCCATTCCAGGCCGCCCCGGCGCCACACATACGCGTAGGCGACGAAGACGGTGAGCACGAAGAGCAGCATCTCCACGAGCCCGAAGATCCCCAGGGCGTCGAAGGTGACCGCCCAGGGATAGAGGAAGACGATCTCGATGTCGAAGACGATGAACAGCATCGCCGTCAGGTAGTACTTGATAGGGAAACGGCCGCCTCCAGCCGGAGTGGGGGTGGGTTCGATGCCGCACTCGTACGCTTCGAGCTTTGCTCGGTTGTACCGCTTCGGGCCGATAAGCGTGGCCATGACCACGGAGAAGATCGCAAACCCTGCCCCGAGGGCGCCGAGCACGAGGATGGGCGCGTAGGCATTCACGCTCCTCGCTCCTTCCAGTCGTCCTTGACCGTTGGACCGCATCGGGCGACCGGCTCGCCACCTCATCAAGATCGTGCACATGTGAGGCAGTTCACAAGCCCGACTGCCCCGCATCCTATGCCTGCCGTCCTGTGATCTGCGACACGGGGTACACAGACGTCTTTGTGATCTCCACCACCTGACGAACGATCATGAAGTCGGATGAGCGGTGATCTTCACACGCGAAGCGGCCGAGCGGTTACGAGACGTGACATCTCGCGGCGTTACCGCTGGTCAAGGGCGCATGGCTCTATCAATCGACGGCCCGTACAAGCAAATTGGCGATGGACGCCCGGTTGGTGATATAGCAAGCGACCCTGAATGGCAGCCACTCGGACGAGGGGCTTCCGGTACCGATGTGGACAATGCGCGCGCATTCACGATCTTCCGGACGGGCGGGCGGGGCCGCCGACCCGGCGCGCGCCGCGTCCGGGCGCGAGGGACGGCGCCCCTCGGCGACTCCCCGGCCGAGCGGCCGGCAGGCGGGCCGCCGGCTCACCGACGGGCGGCCATGGAATCGGACATGACTCACCAATAGGTCATGCCGTCGCGAGAAGTCGGCCGGTCCCGCCCGGCACGCGACGCGCGGCCGCGCGGTTGCCTCTCACAGAAGAGCCATGCTGTGACCTGCATCACTCCATGCGCGCTTCAAGAAAAGCGGGCTTGGCCAACCGTGTGAACGGATGGTAAGCGACGGGCAATTCGGACCTATTGAAAGAACGCCGTGATCACAGCGGTGCAGCGGTGTGCCCGTTTTGCCCGTTAGGGCGTCAATAAGGGCCCGGAATAAGCGGATTCACAGATTCCGAACGTAACTGTGTCGCAACACACGTTTCTTGATGGGACCCCTACAGCCCTGATAGCGCTAGTACCCATGTCCCACACCGCTCACATACCCAGCCACCGGAAGCCCCGCCAGAGCGCCTCGAAGACGGCGCTGCGGGCAGGAGTTGCCGGTGGCGTCCTCAGCACCATCGCGGTCGCGGGTGCCGCCGGCCCGGCTCAGGCCGAACCGGTGACCCAGACCATCGAGATGCCCACCATCACGGCCGGGCTCTCCACCTCCGTCGCAGCGTCCGCACAGGCGACCCAGGCGGTCGCCCTCGACCTCGAGACGCAGGCCAACGAGGACGCCGCAGCCGCCACCGCCGCCAAGACCGCCAAGACCGCCAAGGCCGAGGCGGTCCGCAAGGCAGAGGCCAAGAAGAAGGCCGAAGCAGCCGCCAAGGCCAAGGCGGAGGCCGCCGAGCGCGCCTCCCGCTCCGCCGAGCGCACCACGCTCAGCGCGTCCTCCGGCCCCTCCGGCTCGTCCTCCTCCTCGTCGTCCTCCAGCGCCACCGGGTCCGCCGCGTCCGTCATCGCGTTCGCGCAGTCCCAGGTCGGCGACGCGTACGTCTCCGGCGGCACCGGCCCGAACTCGTGGGACTGCTCGGGTCTGGTCCAGGCCGCCTTCGGCTCGGTGGGCATCGACCTGCCGCGCGTCTCGCAGAGCCAGTCGACGGCCGGGACCCAGGTCTCGCTCGACAACCTCCAGCCCGGCGACATCCTGTACTGGGGCGGTGCGGGCAGCGCGTACCACGTCGGGATCTACGTGGGCGGCGGCCAGTTCGTCGGCGCGCAGAACTCCAGCACCGGCGTCGTGCAGAAGTCCCTGGACTACGACCCGCCGTCGGGCGCCGTCCGCGTTCTCTGATTCACAAGCACGCCTGAGCACGACCGCGGGCCGTCACTCCACCGTTCGGAGTGACGGCCCGTCATCGTGCGGTGGGTGCGTCCGCTTCCACGGTGGCTTCCGCCGGGCGGCGCTGTGCCGGCACGTGTGCGCGCTCCCGGCCGGCCCGGTCCCTGCGCAGGAGCAGCACGCCCGCCGCGCACGCGAGAGCCGCCAGCACGAAGCCGTACGGCGGGGTCGAGCCCGAGGGCTGCGTCTCGTAGACGAGTGCGGCCGAGAGCACGGTCACCGCGCCCATGGCCCGGCCGCCGCTCGCGGTCGCGGCGATCACCGCCGTCGCCCACAGCAGGTACCACGGCTGCACCATCGGCGAGAGCGCGACCAGGGCCAGCAGTGCGAGGCCCAGGGCGCGCACGGGTTCCGTACGCCCGGTCGTCGCATGCCATGCGAGGCGGGCGATCAGGATCAGGGCGAGCAGCAGACCCAGGTTCTGCACGGCGGCCTTGACCGGATCCGGGTCGGTCCCGGCCAGCAACCGCAGGAGTTCGCCCAGGCCCAGGCCGAGGTCGCTGCTGAAGGACAGCGCGGTGTGGATGCGTCCCGCGACGCTCTGGGTCCCGAGCCAGCCGAAGCCGGTGCCGCCGAGGAAGGTCGCGCCGACGGCGACCGCCCCGGCGACCAGTCCGGGTGCCAGCAGGCCCTTCGCGACGCGCCTCACGACCGGACCGCTCGCGGCCCGGCCCACGACGACGCCGATGAACAGCAGCGCCACCGCCGCGGGCGACTTCACCATCACGGCGAGCCCGACGACCGCCGACCCGGTGACCCACCTCCCGCGCAGGGCGAGCAGCACGCCGGCCAGCATGAGGCCGGTCATCAGCCCGTCGTTGTGGACGCCGCCGACCACATGGATGAGCAGCAGCGGATTCAGCGCTCCGAGCCACAGCGCGGCGCTCTCGCTGCGGCCGTGCTCCCGCGCGAGGTTCCGCAGGGCCCACACGATCAGCACCAGCGCGCCGAGGGCGATCAGGCGCATCCCCAGCACGGCGGGCACGATCGTGCCGCCGGTCGCCCAGGCCACGCCTCGCGCGAGAACGAGGAAGAACGGCCCGTACGGGGCCGGGGTGTCGGTCCAGTGCCCGCCGACGCTCGCCGCCGCGTCGCCACCCGGCCCGTCGGGGTCGAGGACTGACGGCCCCACGCTGTAGACGTCATGGCCTTCGAGGACCATGGCGCCCTGCGCGATGTAGCTGTAGACGTCGGCGCTGTACAGCGGGGGCGCGAGGACCAGCGGGGCCGTCCACCACGCGAGGGTGACGAGGGTGTCGCGTACGGAGGCTCCCGCCCTCCCGTGCAGCCACCAGGCGACGACGAGCACCGTCAGGCCGCCGTACGCCAGCGCGTAGCCCGCGGCGGTCACCGCGGTCCCGTGGGGGACCCACAGTCCCCACGGGTCGTGGGCCGGCAGCGTGCCGACGGCCCAGCCTCCCAGCGCCACCGCAGCCGATCCGGCCGCGCCGAGTCGGCGGTAACCGCCGGTGGTCCATGCCCCTGTTGCCCCCATGGCCCGAACCTATCGCAGGGCAGGCCGCCGCGGTCCGGGGCCCGGGTCGTCCCCGGGCCCGTCCGCTCAGGCCTTCGGAGCGACCTTCGAGAGGCCGTTGATGATGCGGTCCATGGCGTCGCCGCCCGTCGGGTCGGTGAGGTTGGCGAGCATCTTCAGCGTGAACTTCATCAGGACGGGGTGGGACAGACCGCGCTGGGTGGCGATCTTCATGACCTTCGGGTTCCCGATCATCTTCACGAAGGCGCGGCCCAGCGTGTAGTAACCGCCGTAGGTGTCCTTGAGGATCTTCGGGTAGTGCTGCAGGGCCAGCTCCCGCTGGGCCGGGGTGGCGCGGGCGTGCGCCTGGACGATGACGTCCGCGGCGATCTGGCCCGACTCCATGGCGTACGCGATGCCTTCGCCGTTGAACGGGTTGACGAGTCCGCCCGCGTCACCGACGAGCAGCAGGCCCTTGGTGTAGTGCGGCTGGCGGTTGAACGCCATCGGGAGCGCGGCCCCGCGGATGGGCATCGTCATGTTCTCGGGGGTGTAGCCCCAGTCCTCCGGCATGGAGGCGCACCAGGCCTTGAGCACCTCGCGCCAGTCCAGCTCCTTGAAGGCCGACGAGGAGTTGAGGATGCCGAGGCCGACGTTGGACGTGCCGTCGCCCATGCCGAAGATCCAGCCGTAGCCGGGCAGCAGACGGTCCTCGGCGCCGCGGCGGTCCCACAGCTCCAGCCAGGATTCCAGGTAGTCGTCGTCGTGGCGGGGCGAGGTGAAGTACGTGCGGACCGCGACACCCATCGGGCGGTCCTCGCGGCGGTGCAGTCCCATGTTGAGGGAGAGCCGGGTGGAGTTGCCGTCGGCGGCGACGACGAGCGGGGCGTGGAAGGTGACCGGGGTCTTCTCCTCGCCGAGCTTGGCGTGGACGCCGGTGATCCGGCCGGTGCGCTCGTCCTTGATCGGTTCCCCGACGTTGCAGCGCTCGTACAGCCGCGCGCCCGCCTTCTGGGCCTGGCGGGCCAGCTGCTCGTCGAAGTCGTCGCGCTTGCGGACCAGACCGTAGTCCGGGTAGGAGGCGAGGTCCGGCCAGTCCAGCTGGAGACGGACGCCGCCGCCGATGATGCGCAGGCCCTTGTTGCGGAGCCAGCCGGCCTCTTCGGAGATGTCGATGCCCATGGAGACGAGCTGCTTGGTGGCGCGCGGGGTGAGACCGTCGCCGCAGACCTTCTCACGCGGGAAGGCCGTCTTCTCCAGGAGGAGGACGTCGAGTCCGGCCTTCGCGAGGTAGTACGCGGTCGTGGAGCCGGCTGGGCCCGCTCCGACGACGATCACGTCCGCGCTGTGTTCGGAGAGGGGCTCGGTCACGGTCGGATCTCCCGAAGACTCGAATTCGCGTGCCGCGCGGCACATGTCGCGTGCAGTCTATGGGTGCCTGCTGATCAACCTTCCGAAGGGCTCCCCGATGCCGCACGTGCCTGACTCGACTCCGTCCGTACATCTGCGCGTCCCGACCGACGAGGACGCCCTGGCCTGGTACCGGATGTTCGACGATCCGGAGGTGATGGAGTTCCACGGCGGCCGCCCGGCGGAGTACTCCGTGTACGAGGAGTTGACCGCCCGCCAGCGCCGTCACGACGCGGAGCTCGGCCACTGTCTGTGGACGGTGCTGGACGACGCCGGTGCGGTGCTCGGCTTCACGGGCGCCCAGCCGTGGCCCCACGAGTCGTTCGGCCCGGTGGGCGAGGTCGAGATCGGCTGGCGGCTGGGCCGGGCCTCCTGGGGGCACGGTTACGCGACCACCGCCGCGCGCATCACGCTGGAGCGGATAAGGGATCTCGGGGTGCGGGAGGTCGTGGCGATGGTCAACACGCGGAACGCCCGCTCGGTGGCGGTGGCCGTACGCCTCGGCATGCGGCAGGCGGAGACGTACACCTCCCCGGTGACGAAGCAGGAGGCGTACTGCTTCCGGCTGGAGCTCTGAGCCCCTCGCGGGGTCAGTCGCGCACGCCCCGGTGGAGCGCCACCACTCCACCGGTGAGATTGCGCCACGCGACATCCGACCAGCCGGCCTTCTGCAGCAGTGCGGCGAGGCCGGCCTGGTCGGGCCAGGCGCGGATCGACTCGGCGAGATAGACGTAGGCGTCGGGGTTGGACGACACCGCCCGCGCCACCGGCGGCAGCGCCCGCATCAGGTACTCCGTGTAGACGGTCCGGAAAGGCGTCCACGTCGGCTGGGAGAACTCGCAGATCACCACCCGGCCGCCGCGCCTGGTGACCCGGTACAGCTCGCTCAGCGCGGCGCCGGTGTCCTGGATGTTGCGCAGCCCGAAGGAGATCGTGACCGCGTCGAAGGTCTCGTCCTTGAACGGGAGCTTCGTGCCGTCGCCCGCGGTGAACGGCATCCACGGGTGGCGCTCCTTGCCGACCCTGAGCATCCCGATCGAGAAGTCGCAGGGCACCACGTAGGCGCCGGCCCGGGCGAACGGCTGCGATGAGGTGGCGGTGCCGGCCGCAAGGTCGAGGATCTTCTGGGCCGGACGGGCGTCGACGGCCCGGGCGACCTCCTTGCGCCAGAGCCGCGCCTGTCCGAGCGACAGCACGTCGTTGGTGAGGTCGTAGTTCGCCGCCACGTCGTCGAACATCGAGGCGACTTCGTGCGGCTGCTTGTCCAGGGATGCTCGGGTCACCCTCCCATTCAAGCAGCCCCGCCTCCGGTCTCTCGCGGCGGCTTGGAACGGCTTCAACCTTTCGGCGCCGGCAGCGCTCGTAAAGGGGTGAGACCCACCGGAGAACGGGAGAGGGGGCCGGATGTCCGTTCAGCACGGCCGGGACTCCACCGGCGTGAGCGGCTTCGAGAACAGTTTCGAGGACTTCGCCCGAGCCGGCCAGCAGCGTCTGTACCGCACGGTCGGCTCGACGGAAACGACGTCCACATCGATCTCCTTCGTTTTCGGGAACAGCACCGCCCTGATCGACGTCTCACCGGACGAGGGGAAAGGGGTTTCCGCACCGGTGACCACCCAGCAACTCCTGGACGGCGTAAGGGAGAGCGGGCTGCTGGAGGTCGTGCGGTACGCGGACGAGCACCCGGTGCTCGAGAAGCAGGACAGCGTGCGGGGCGGGTGATCCATCCGTCCTGGACGACCACACCGAGACCACGGATACTCACCAGAACATGCACAGTGACGACACATACCGAATACGGAGCGCCACCGGGCACGGCCGGGGGGCCGGAGCACCCGCTCCGGGGGCGCGGCCCACCCGCGCACAGTCCAGGAAGCGGTCCATGGCCCGACAGAGACGGAAGCGGCGACGGCGTGCGGGTTTCACCGGAGCGGTGCTCGCGGCGGCGGCCGCCGCGTTCCTCTACGTCTCCCCGCCCTGGCAGGACGACGGCGCCGCGGTCGCGGCCGATCGGGAGCCGGCCCGGCCCTCCGCGGCCGGGACCACCTCGCCGCCGGCCCCCGCCCCACCTTCGCCGAAGGCATCGGTGAGCCCGAAGGCCTCGAAGTCCCCCGCGGCCTCGGCGAGCACCGAGAAGTCCGTGGATCCGGACTCCGTGCCGGCCTCGGGTCCGGGCACCTTCGAGGTGGCACGCGAGAGCGTCTCGTCCGACGGCGGTGGCAGCCGCTACCGCGTCGAGGTGGAGGAAGGCATCGGCGTGGACCCGGACGGGGCCGCCGAGGACATCGCGAAGATACTCGCCGACCCACGGGGCTGGAGCAAGGGCGGAAGCCGCACCTTCCGCCAGGTCGCCGACGGATCGGCCGGGCTGGTGATCCGGATAGGGACACCGAAGACCACCGACCGGCTCTGCGGGCAGTACGGGCTGAACACCGGGGGCGAGGTGAACTGCCGCGGCGGGAAGAACGTCATGGTCAACCTGGCCCGGTGGCAGCTGGGTTCACCGACGTTCGACGGTCCGGCGTCCGAGTACCGGGCCCTGATCATCAATCACGAGGTGGGCCACTGGCTGGGCCACGGCCACGAGACCTGCCCCGGCCCCGGCAAGCCGGCCCCCGCCATGATGCAGCAGATCAAGGGGCTGAAGGGCTGCAAGTCCAACGCCTGGCCGTACGACGGGAACGGCCGCTATCTGGGCGGACCCTCCGTGCCGTGAGGCCGTGCGGGCCCCGGGCCGCCGCGAGGTCGGTCCGGGTCGCCCGCGGTGCACGTCCGGAACGCACCGGGAGGCGTCCTCACCGCCGCCGGTACACCAGCCGCCCGCCGAGGACGGTGGCCACACACGTCACGGCGCCCGCCGCGCACAGCGCCGCCTCGTCCGGTACGTCGAAGACCGCGAGGTCGGCGCGGCCGCCGACGGTGAGCGGGCCGTGCGCGGATCCCGCCAGGTCGCTCCCCCGCGCGAAGGGGTCCAGGCCCGGTTCGCCGGCCGGGGCCCCGGCCGGCGGGACCACCGTCAGTCCCGCGCGGGCGACCGCGGTGCGTACGGCGGGTTCGGCGAACCCGCCCGCGACGTGAGTGGTGCCGTGGCGCAGCATGCGCTGCAGCCCGCGGCGTACGCTGCCGGCCCGGCGGGGCTCGTCCATCCGTGCGGCCACCCGCTCGAAGTCCGCCCCGGTCAGCGGCTGTTCGCCGAGCTCGTCCGCCTCGCGCGGATCGGGGTGGTACCAGCGGGTCAGCAGCGGGACGCCGTCCCACTGGCGCAGGCCGGGGGTGAGGACGCCCGGCCACTGCCGGACCCGGGCGGCCGGGTGCGCGGCCGTCACCTCGTCGTACGTCCCGAGGGCCACGACGCGGTCGCCGTCCACCGCGACCGCGCCCTCGTCGATGCCCGCCGCAGCGACCGGCAGGACCAGCGGCGCGGCGTGAACGGTCAGCATCGGTAGCTCAGTTGGCGTTGAGGAGCTTCAGCTCCGGGTGCGCCGTGCCGCCCGCGATCGCGGTGGAGGAGATGTGCGAGACGACGCGCTCGTCGACCGGGTCGTTCGCCGGGTCGTCATGGACGACCAGGTGCTCGTAGGTCGTGGCGCGCTGGGCGGGGACGCGGCCCGCCTTGCGGATCAGGTCGATGATCTCGAGCCGGTTCGAGCGGTGCTTGGCGCCGGCCGAGGAGACGACGTTCTCCTCCAGCATGATGGAGCCGAGGTCGTCCGCGCCGTAGTGCAGGGACAGCTGGCCGACCTCCTTGCCCGTGGTCAGCCAGGAGCCCTGGATGTGGGCGACGTTGTCGAGGAAGAGCCGGGCGATGGCGATCATCCGCAGGTACTCGAAGAGCGTTGCCTGCGTCTGTCCCTTCAGCTTGTTGTTCTCCGGCTGGTAGGTGTACGGGATGAACGCGCGGAAGCCGCCGGTGCGGTCCTGGACGTCGCGGATCATCCGCAGGTGCTCGATGCGCTCGGCGTTCGTCTCGCCGGTGCCCATCAGCATGGTGGAGGTGGACTCGACGCCGAGGCCGTGGGCGATCTCCATGATCTCCAGCCAGCGCTCGCCGGACTCCTTGAGCGGGGCGATCGCCGTACGCGGCCGGGCGGGCAGGAGTTCGGCACCCGCGCCTGCGAAGGAGTCGAGACCGGCGGCGTGGATCCGCTGGATCGCCTCCTTCGCGGAGACGCCCGAGATACGGGCCATGTGCTCGATCTCGGAGGCGCCCAGCGAGTGGATGACCAGCTGCGGGAACGCCTTCTTGATGGCGGAGAAGTGCTCCTCGTAGTACTCGACCCCGTAGTCCGGGTGGTGGCCGCCCTGGAACATGATCTGGGTGCCGCCCAGCTCGACGGTCTCCGCGCAGCGGCGCAGGATGTCGTCGAGGTCGCGGGACCAGCCCTTGCCGGTGTCCTTGGGCGGCGCGTAGAACGCGCAGAACTTGCACGCCGTGACACAGACGTTGGTGTAGTTGATGTTGCGCTCGATGATGTACGTCGCGATGTGCTCCGTACCGGCGTAGCGGCGGCGGCGCACGGCGTCGGCCGCGGCCCCCAGCGCGTGCAGCGGTGCCGACCTGTACAGGTCGAGCGCCTCCTCCGGGGAGATCCGCCCGCCTTCGGCGGCGCGGTCGAGGACGGGCTGAAGGTCGGCCTTCTCGGTCACCGGGCTGTCACCTTTCGGCGGTTCTTCTGCGGTTCCACGGACCGATCCAGCCTACGCCAGCCCCTGCCGGGGTCAGCCGTCGGACCGGGTGAGCGTGCCCTTGGGCGTGCCCGCGGCCTCCTCGTGGGACTCGTAGCGCAGGGCGCTGCCGGAGGTGAGGGTGAAGACCAGGTCGGCTTCACCGCCTGTGCACATGGCGCCGGTGCGGGCGTCCGGGTCGGCGCGCTCCCGGATCTTCAGCTCGGTGGCCGTGCCGGAGACCAGCGTGCCGATGCCCTTGCAGACGACGGTCGTTCCGAGCGCGTCGAACCGGTACGACAGCCGGACCACCTCCTCGCCCTTCCTCCCCTCGACGAACACGGCGGTGACCGTGCCGTGCGGCGCGCCGCTGCGTTCTGTCGCGGAGCCCTTCCAGGTGCCGGCGAACGCCTTGGGCAGCGCGCTCACCGCGGCGGACGCCGGGGAGGACGGCTTTCCGGAGGCCGACGGGGCCTGTGACCCGGTGGCCGCCGGAGGCTGCGCGGCGTCGTTGCCGTGACCGTTGTCGCCTCCGCCGCCCGTGAACAGGTCCCCCATCGTCGCGGCGCCGACGGTGACCGCCGCGAGCGCGCCCGCGACGGCGAGCGCGACGGTGCAGCTGACCCGCCGCCCCCGGCGCGGACCGGGCTGCGGGCCGGTGTCCATGGTGAGGGCGATACGGGCGCCCGGTTCGCGCTCCCCCGACCGGTCCGCGGCCGCCGGGGGTTCGGTCGGCGGGAGCGGTGGGGGCGGGCCGAAGGCGCCGGGCGTCGCACTCCCCAGTGACGCGTTGCTGAACGGCACCGGCCCGGACTGCACCGGCGCGTCCTGCGGTTCCAGGTCGAGCAGGGCCACCGCGGACCTGCTGACCTCACGCACCAGGGGGCCCGGCAGCCAGCCCTGCGCCACCAGCGCCGCGGCCCCGCCGGGCGCCAGCCTGCGGGCGAGCTCGGCCGGGGCGGGCCGGCCGGCGGGGTCCTTGGCGAGGCACCCGGCGACCAGCTCGCGCAGCTCGCCCTCCAGGTCCCCGAGTTCGGGCTCCTCGTGCACCACCTTGTAGAGGAGTACGGCGGAGGAGTCGCCGGGGAAGGGCGCGGTGCCGGTCGCCGCGTAGGCGAGGACCGCCCCGAGCGAGAAGACGTCGGCCGCGCCGGAGATGTCCAGGCCGCGGATCTGCTCCGGCGCCATGTAGCCGGGCGAGCCGACGGAGACGCCGGTGGAGGTGAGGGAGACGGTGGCGCCGAGGGCCCGGGCGATGCCGAAGTCGATCAGCCGGGGGCCGTCGAGGGCGAGCAGGACGTTGGACGGCTTGACGTCCCGGTGGATGAGGCCGTGCGCGTGCACGGCGTCGAGTGCCTCGCCGAGCCCGGCCCCCAGGGTCCGCACCGCGTACTCGGGCAGCGGACCGTAGCGCGTCACGGCATCGGACAGCGGCGGCCCGGCGACGTAACCGGTCGCCACCCACGGCACCGCCGCGTCCGGGTCGGCGTCCAGGACCGGGGCCGTCCACTGCGCGCCGAGGCGCCGCGCGGCGTCCACCTCACGCCGGAATCGCGCGCGGAACTGCTCGTCCAGGGCGAAGTGGGGGTGCACGACCTTGACCGCGACGGTACGTCCGCCCGCGCTGCGGCCCAGATAGACCCTGCCCATCCCGCCGGCACCGAGCCTGCCGAGCAGCCGGTAGGCACCGATGATGTGCGGTTCGCCGGCTTCCAGCGGCTGCATACGGTCTCCCCCTGTGGGCCCCGGGACTCGGACGGCAGCCTAGGCGGCCCGGGTCGCACGGTCACGAAGGCCCCTTCTGCCGATTTCGCCCCTATGGGCACGAAGCAGGGATTTCGCCACACGGAAAGGCGCGAATACGCCGTTCGTCCGCGCCGATCGGGTTCACGGGAGGGAAACCGGAAGGCGTTCCAAGAGACATCCGCTATTCGTCCGAGCGCCCACGGAGAGGGACTCCGTGACAGAACTCCGACATTCACGCCCTTTCACGGGAACGGAATGCCGGAGTCACGCATCAGGGGTAAAGGACGGCGCGGGGAAGGAAGGCCCGGGAAGGTTCAGGATTCACCTTCTCGCCCGCACCCATTCCCGTACGCCGCCCACCTTCCCGCACGCCGCCCACCGGGACGCCGGCGGTGTCAGCCGCCGAGCAGTTCGACCTTCACGTCCGCCGGGAAGCCGGTCGTCGGACCGGTCCGCCGGGCGAACTCGCGCACGCCCGCCAGCTGGTCGGGCCCGAAGCGGAAGTCCAGAGTGGTGAAGTAGCGCTCCAGCACCTCGGCGTCGAAAGCCTCCCAGCGCGACGCCTGCTCGGCCACCTTGGTGACCTCCTCCAGCGAGAGGTCGCGGGAGGCCAGGAACGCCTCGTGCACCTTCTCCACGTAGTCGGGGTGCGAGGCCAGATAGTCCTTGCGCGCCGCCCAGACCGCGAAGACGAACGGCAGCCCCGTCCATTCCTTCCACATCTCGCCCAGGTCATGGACCTGCAGCCCGAGCCTGGGGGCGTCGTGCAGGTTCGCCCGCAGCGCGGCGTCACCGATGAGGACGGCCGCGTCGGCCTCCTGCATCATCAGGCCGAGGTCCGGCGGGCAGGTGTAGTAGTCGGGTGTGACGCCGTACCGCTCGGCGAGCAGCAGCTGGGCCAGCCGTACGGAGGTGCGCGAGGTCGAGCCGAGGGCCACCCGGGCCCCGTCCAGCTGCTCCAGGGGGAGCTGGGACACGATCACGCACGACATGACGGGGCCGTCGCAGCCGACGGCGATGTCGGGGAGGGCGACCAGTTCGTCGGCGTTGCGCAGGAACTCGACCAGGGTGACGGGACCGATGTCGAGGTCCCCCCTGACCAGCTGCTCACTGAGTCTTTCCGGGGTGTCCTTCGAGAGCTCCAGGTCGAGCAGGGTTCCGGTCCGTGCCAGACCCCAGTAGAGGGGGAGGCAGTTCAGGAACTGGATGTGGCCGACGCGCGGCCTGCTGCGACGGTCGTCGCCTTCTACGGGAGAGACGGTTGAATTGTCCACATCGCGAGGCTAGACCTGTCCCTGTCGGCCGGCATCATCGGGGCGCCCGGACTGCTCCGCGGGGCCTTGTACGTCAGCCCTCCGACGGCTCAATCAAACATCCGGGTGAAGTGATCTTTCCCTCTACCGCTCCCCACAGACTGCGTGCTAGGCTCGCCGCAAGTTGCAGTTTGGTTTCCCTTGCAGTACAGAGCCTGCGGAGCATGTAACCCGCAGGCTTTTGTAGTTTTCAGACTTGTTTGCAGGTTCTGGAGCAGGGCAACCCTTTGGCCCAAGGAGGGCTTATGGCTACCGGAACCGTCAAGTGGTTCAACGCTGAAAAGGGCTTCGGCTTCATCGCCCAGGACGGCGGCGGCCCGGATGTCTTCGTCCACTACTCCGCGATCAACGCGTCCGGGTTCCGCTCCCTCGAGGAGAACCAGGTCGTGAACTTCGACGTCACTCAGGGACCCAAGGGTCCGCAGGCTGAGAACGTCACCCCGGCCTAGTTGCCCGGGTCGGCCGATCGCGGCCGAGTGAGCAGTACCCAAGGAGCCCCGC
>NZ_JBHWZS010000014.1:0-62503 GCF_042728155.1 Streptomyces sp. NPDC060209 | reverse complement strand
GGACGAGACGGCGATATTTGTCGAAGTCGTAGCCTCGGTCGGCGAACAGCTGGCGGGGCCGGTGGCGTGGCTGGCCGCGCAAGCCACGAATGCGGCCCCATACAGGGTGCTGCGAAGATCACTAAAGCCGACACGGCTGGGAAACAGTCGGCCTGACCGTGGGATCCGTGACATGGCGCGATGAGACTGCCTCATGGCCCCAACCCCTCGAAGCCGACAGGTCGCTGGTCATCAAGCCGGACTCGATTGGACGCGCATCACGAACACGGTAGAGATCGAAGCGCACATCTGCCTGGTCGAGGCCGATGATTCGCTCCATGGCGGAATGGTCGCTCATCGCCTCCCGTGGGATCCAGGAATTCCGAACGGCCGGCGATGTCGGCGTTCGCGTGAGCGCACATAGCCGCGTACGGATGAACAGGAAACGGAGAAGCCAGGTCACCACCGGGCGCGCAGCACGCCGTCGCTGTCGGGCAGAGCGGCCTGGAAGAGCGGGGGGTGTTCGTCGAGGGATAGGGGCAGCACGCAGGCAGCACGCGCGTCCGCCACCAAGGTTGCGAGTTGTTGGTGGTCGCTCTCGTCAACGGTGACGTGGTGGATCGTTGCGTCCGGTGCCTCCCAGACGAACTCCACGGATTCGTCCTGGGGCAGTGCGGCGAGGACCGCGTCGACATCAGGGGTGAGGTCGGGCCAGACGGTCAGTAGCGCGCGTGGGCCTAGAGCGACGCGCACCGTGTGGAGGGTGTCCTCGGTGAGGCGGTGCCAGCGGGTGGCGTTGCGGAGGTATGCCTCTTCCAGAAGCAGCGCCTGCGATGAGGCCAGTGCTGCCCCTACTCGTTCCCAGAAGTCCTCGTCCGCGGCCTGTGTCACCTCTGGTTCCTCAAGGTCTGCGGCGTAGGGCGAGGCGGTGATCGGTTCCGCGAACAACCCGACTTCGAGGGTCTTGGCGACGGCTTCTTCGCAGGGCTGGTCGCTGCCGACGTACACGTACTGGTCCCACCCGACGTGCACGGTGAACGTGTCCTTCCACTCCAGTCTGCACCACGCACCATTGTCTCGGAGCATGGCACGGACCAGCTCCAGCGCGACCGGCACCGAGACCTCGGCCCCGTCGTGGTAGCCGGCGAGGTCGGGTGGGAACAGCCCGGCGAGGCCGTGTCCTTCGACCGGCGCTTCCAGGCCGAAGTTGACCCGGCCGGTGACCTCTGGCTCGCGAATCTCCAGCCGGTCGATACCCGAGTCCCGCGCGAAGGCGGCGATCGCTTCCAAGTAAGACGCTTCGACCGGCCCGTGGTCGCTCACCGTGTCCTCGGCGCCGTTGTAGCGGCCGTGCTCGTCGCGGTCGGCGGGGTTGTATTTGGTTATCCGGTGGGCGAAGGACGGCGGCACGCTGCTCCCTGGGCGGTGGGAAGGGGGTGCCAGCGTAGTTCGTGACAGCCGCCTGCCAGGTGGCGCACCCGGCAGTGCTGGCACTCCGCACCTGCCTACAGAGAGGGGGAACTGCCCCCACAGCACTGGTACAGGACACCTGCTCTGCACGTTCATCCGTACCTACCTTCGCAAACACGCGGGTATGCCGACAGGCGACATCAACGGAACCCCTCCCGCTGCTCAGTGTCGACAAGGACGCCGCGAGTGCGCAGTCGGGCCATCAGGAATTCCATCTCCGGCAACGTCCCTTCCAGGCCGTCACCGCTCAGTTCGCCGACCAGTTTCTGGGCCCGCGACAAGGAAACCGCCGAGTCTTCCCTGAAGACCTTCAGGGCCGGGACGAGGCTTGGTAGCGGACCGGCGAGTCGGAGCCTGGCGGGTCCGTTCGCGGCGAGCAGGGCCTCTCGCACATCGTCGGGCGCCGTCCCCGGGCCTGAGTTCTCGCATATATGGGTGCTACAGGCTGCGCAGGAGAACTCGGAATCCGACCACAGGGAATCGTCGAGGATAAACTGGTTCACCTGCCGGACTGCCATGGCGCCGCACTCGCCGCAGCGTGTTGCGATCTTCGCTGTCTGACCGCGCACTCGGGCTCCCTGATGTTCTGCTTCTGCGCAGGCTCCTCTCGCGGTCGATGGTGTGAGCGCGACCAGGTTCGGACCGCTACCGCGCTGAGCATGGGACTGGGGCACATCCGCGCCACTGATGGCACGATGTGTCGGCGCCCGATTCACACCAGGACGACCTCGATGTCATGGCCTCCGATGATGTTCAGGATCAACTCGAACAAGGTGGCCGGGTCACCCTGCACAGCCCGGTGTTCCACCAGCCGTGACCTGGCAACTTCGGCATGCTGCCATTCAAGGGTGAACGGAAGCGCGGCACCCCAGCCGCCTCTGAGGCAGTCGTTCAAAGCGTCGAGGTTCCATCCGAAGTACCCGCCCGGCCCGTTGACCGCCTCGCCGATCGCACAGTAGAAGCTGTCCACGTCGTGGACCTGCTGGCCGTCCAGCACGAAAGCGCGGCCCGGAGCGATGTCCGCGCTCTTGCCGCGGCGCTGGTATTCGCTGGACCACAGGGCCACGGACAACCACGCACGCCGGCCCGGCTGGTCCAGGGAGTGCCACAGGCCCTTCCGGTTCAGCTGCCCGGTTCGGATCAGCTCCCACATCCAATCGGAGCCGGGAAGCGTCTGGTCGCACCAGAGCTGCACGGTGACATCGACAAGGCCGGCACCAAGGGCCGAGGCTCTGGCGGCGATTGGAGCGACGTCGTTGACAAAATAGGACCCCATCTCGATGCCTTCGGCATCCAGCAGGGCCAGGTCTGCGCTCCCCGCCCGGGCGCGGCGGCCGCCGACATGGTCAAGGCCGGCCAGCAGCCCGCCGCGAGGTGCGCACCCCAGCAGCTCGACCTGCCGAAAGCCGTCCTCCGACACACCGAACAGACCCCTGGCCTCGCGGGCGAAGCCCCAGAAGTCGCTACCACCGTCGTCACTGGCCAGGGAGTACTTGAACCCTGCCCCGGCACCTACTGATCCCACCGCACCCCCATGATCTGCTGATCCTACCGAGCCCAGGGCCGGGCGGAGCCGATGGATCGCCAGGGCACGGCAGGGCAAAATCTTTCGCTCAATGTGAGACACCACCGACCGTCTATCGGCGGAT
Organism: Streptomyces sp. NPDC060209; assembly: GCF_042728155.1. Taxonomy (NCBI): domain Bacteria; kingdom Bacillati; phylum Actinomycetota; class Actinomycetes; order Kitasatosporales; family Streptomycetaceae; genus Streptomyces; species Streptomyces sp. NPDC060209. The sequence continues at coordinate 59,405 of NZ_JBHWZS010000014.1, read as the reverse complement.
TCCTTGCCGATCTCTGAAGCGAATCCGCTGAGACAACAGCGGCCCTGAGACAGGTGAACTGTTCTAACGGCGGCCATGTAGCCGTCGGGGAGACGAGCCTTCCCGCCGCTGCGCGCGAGCTGGAGGAGGAGGCCGGTATCGCCGTTCCGATCGCTGATCTTCGGCAGGTGGGGGCCTTCGACGCCCAATGCATTTGCTTTAGCGGCTGCGTGGGCTCTCCTCCGCGCCCTTGCCACGGAGATGCCCCAGCGGCAGGGTGAAGTCTGTGATCATTCCCTTCTTACGTGGCGACACCCAGGGCTCGCTCACGGCGACGGTGGAACACGTGGATGACCCCGCCGCAATCGGCAAGCACCCCTCAGCCCATGGCTTCCCGAGCTGTACCGCTGTGGTGGACTACCCGGGAAGGGGGTATCGGGCCCTCTTTGGCTGGGTCCAGATGGTGCGTTCGACGGACAACTCCTCCGCCGGGGCCGCCTTTGACATGGACCCGTTCTACCTCTTCGAGGATGCGCCGTCTCCGTACGCGTTCTTTGGTGTCAACCCCACCTTGTTTGACGCGCCGTCCCGCGCCAGGCGGGATCCACTCCACTGGACGGCCCACACTTACCTGGCATGGACACCCATGGATGACACCGAACGGCGAGTTCTGCCGCTAGCCGGCTTCTCCTGGGGGTTCAACATCGACTCGGACAGACGCGTCGCACTGCAACCTGTACAGACGTTGTCACCTGGAGACTGGGACACTCACCTGCCATACCTCGGCACCTCTTATCCAGGCTGGGTGTTCGACAAGTGGCAGCCAGAACTGTGACTGTTCTCGTCGCATCTGACAAGGGACAATCCCCGACGTGGGTGGAATTCTGGATCACTGCGCCAGCAGACCCTCGTTGGCACGCTGCCGACTACCCGGAGATCGTCCAGCTCCTTTCGCTGTACGTCTCACGACACTGGCGCTCCCTGGCGACGACTAGCAGTAATGAACTCACCCTGCTGTCAGCGGAATTGAGGCGCCGCCTGCCAGGTGAGGGCGAACTCACTTCAGGAATCGCAGCGCCGTCCGCCCTCCGAGCCACCAATCGACAGAGTGCCCTTCGCATCGACCACGCTCTGGTTCAGCGTGATCATTCGTCGGGGCAAGACTGTGCCCCCTCAGGACCAGGGCAGGACGAGAGCGCCCCAGGCGACCACAGGGCCCGCGGCGACGATGCCGCAGGTGTAGCCGAGGACCTGGCGGTAGAAGCCGCGGCGCTCCACGCCCCGCGCGTTGCTCAGGACCAGCGCCCCGTTGGTGGAGAACGGTGAGACGTCGACGATCGTGGTGGAGACGGCGAGAGCAGCTATCAGACCGGTCGAGCTGAGGTGGCTGGACAGCAGCAGCGGAACGGCGATCGGGATGATCGCAGTGAGGATCGCGGTCGAGGAGGCGAAAGCGGAGGTGACGGCGACCGTGAAACAGAGGAAGAGAGCCACGACGAGCGGGGTGCCGAAACCGGCCGCGTGCTCGGAGATCCTCTCGATGATCCCGGCGTGCTCCAGCATCGCGATGTAGGTCATCATGCCGCCGACCAGCAGCAGGGTGTGCCAGCTGATGCCGTCCACCGCCTTCTCCTGGCGCTTCATGTCCAGGAGGGCAAGCAACGCACCGGCGGCCAGGGCGAGAACGCCGATCTGCATCTGGAATCCGAGGGCACACACCACCAGTGCGGCGAGGGCTGCCAGCGTGGCCCACTGGTGCCAGGTGGCTCGCCCCGTGCCGGCGTCGCCGTCCGTTGCCTCCTGCTCCGGCTGCGCGGAGGAGTCCGCCGCCATCGTGCGGCGCCGCAGAGCGGCAAAGGTGAGTAGGGACAGTAGGAGATTGACGGCAAAGCTGGCGAAGAAGAGTGTCGCCGGCGCGACGGACAGATCGGTGTCGTCGACCATGCCGAGCACCAGCGCGCCCGAGACGGCCATGGGAGAGAACGCCCCGGCATGGGCACCGCTGATCACCATCATCCCGGTCATGAGCGGGTTGATGTTGTAGCGGAAGGCGAAGTTCATCCCGATGGGCACCAGGATCGCCACGGCAGCGGGGGTGAAGGTGCCCAGCGAGGTCAGGACCCCGGCCAGGAGGAAGAGCACCCAGGGAATCAGGGCGGTCCGCCCCCTCACCAGACGGACTCCGGCGGCGACCAGCAGATCGACCGTACCGTTGCGGCGGGCCACGGCGAACAGATAGGTGACGCCGACGATGGTGAGGAAGAGCTCCACGGGGAAGCCCTCGAATATCTGGTCCTCGGTCATGTTCAGCGCGGTCGTACCGACCGCGAAGCACGCGACGAAGGCCAGGATGCCGATGTTGATCGGCAGGACGGTGCCGACGACGAACATGACGAGCAGCGCGCCGACGGAGATCAGCTCAGGAGACATCATTGTCCTCTTTGTCCTGCGGGAGGGGGAGTTGGGCAGGGGGCCTGATCGGCCGAGGCGTGCCAGAGAGGGAAGCACGACAAACACGGTGAGGAACAGTCTCGAAGGGACACTGCGGGGGCCCGCTGTATGCGGCTCACCGGGGGCGGCAGGGGTCAGGCGGCTGCCGGGAGGGCCAGGTCACGTACGAGGATGCGGGCCTGGCAGAGGATGCGTGCGGCCCGGGCGACGGTGACCCGGTCGGGCCCGGCTCCCGAGGACTCGACGGCCAGGACACCCGCCGGGGTGCCAATGCGCAGGACGCGGCCGCCGGGTGCGGTGGAGGCGTTGGCCACCACGGTGCCCTCGACAAGGTTCGCTGCGGCCACGGCGACCGCGGAGGTGAGGCCGATGGCCGGGTGGGGGGAGTTCATGGACAGCATTCGTACGGACACGTCGTACTCGTGCGCGGCCACATGCTCGCCTAGGGTCGTCGTGTAGGCGACGGGCGGGCCGATGAGGCCCGTCTTGGGAACGGCGTCGCCCGGCTCGGCTCGGGGCTGTACCAGTCCCATGCGGACGGCGGCGGCGTGGCGCGTCGCGCGCAGCCAGGACGCCTCGGCACGCATCTGGTCCAGCGTCTCGGCCCCGGTCCGGTCGGCTCGCACAGCGTCCACCAGGACGACCGGCGCACCGGCGTCCACCATGCTCACGATGAGCGGTGCCCCGGAGTTCGGGATCCTGGCACCGCCCGCAAGTTCACCGACCGGTAGTTCCTGGGCAGGCAAGCCAGTGGGCAGCAAGTGGCCGGTCGTCGCCCCCGCCGGGTCGCGGAAGGCGAGTCCCACCGGTACACCGCCGGCCAGCGTGCCCGGGACCGTACGGTCACCGAACTCCTGGACCCGGCCGCCCGGCGTGTCCACCTCGGCCTCCAGCACGGCGCCCGTGTTGATATTGCGCATGACCACCGGAGTGCGGTCGCCCTTGAGCGGCACCAAGCCCTCGGCCACGGCATAAAGGGCGATGGCCGTGGCGCAGTTGCCGCAGTTGCTGCCCCACTCGACCGTGCCGGTGCCGATGCCAACCTGGGCGAAGAGGTAGTCGATGTCGACGCCCTCGCGGGCACTGGCCCCCACCACAGCCGCCTTGGACGTGGTGGGGGTGGCGCCGCCGATTCCGTCGAGCTGAACGGGGTCTGCCGCGCCGTACGCGTCGACCAGAATGCGCTCGATCCGGTCGCGGTCGGTAGGCATGTGCACCTGGGGGAAGAGCCAGCATTTGCTGGTCCCACCTCGTACCAGGGTTGCGGGAACGTGCATGTCAGAGCGTCCTTCTCTCAGCACAACGGGTGCGGGGCCGCTGCGTCGCGCCGACTCTCGCAGAGCTGTTGGCTTGAGCACAATGTCTCTTTCCTTGAGTAGGGTTTAGCTGAACTAAACTCACTGCATGCTCAACGTTCGCCGACTGTTGCTGCTCGCCGAGGTCGCCGAGCGCGGCTCGCTGACTGCCGCCGCCGAGGCGCTGTCCATGACGACCTCGGCTGCCTCCCAACAGATGTCCCTGCTTGAGCGCGAGGCCGGGCAGCCGCTGATCGAGCGGCTGCCCCGGGGCGCGCGCACCACCGCCGCGGGCGCCGCGCTGGCCGAGCGCGGCCGCGTCATCCGCCGTGAACTCCAGGCCGCGGAAGCCGACCTGGAGGCCTTCGGGCACCTGGACCGCGGGGTGGTGACCCTCGGCTCCTTCCCGACGGCCAGTGCCTCGCTGCTGCCCCTGGCCCTGACCCGCTTCCGCCGGGCACACCCGCAGGTGCGCACGGTCGTACGCGCCGGAGTCCTCGCCCAGCTACGGGAGATGCTGCACACGGGCGAGGTGGAACTTTCGCTGCTGTGGGACTACGACTGGAACCGTATCGACGACGACCAGTTGATCCTCACGCCGCTCCTCGAGGACCCGACGGTGCTGGTCGTGCCCACCAGTTCCCCACTGGTCAGCTCCGATCACGTAAGGCTGTCCGACCTGGCGGACCAGGAGTGGATCATCCGCGCGGAGAACCATCCCGTCGCGGACGTGTTGCGCCGCGCCTGTCGCCAAGCGGGCTTCGAACCGCGTATCGCCTACGCCTCGCATGATTACCAGGAGGCCCAGGCCATGGTCGCCGCCGGCCTCGGTCTGGCCCTTGCCCCTCGGCTGGCTCTGACCAACCGGAGAAGCGATGTACGCCTTCTCTCCCTGTCCAGCGAGCAGTCGGCCAGCGACATCGCCCCGGTCCGCCGTATCCTCCTGGCCAGGCCCGTCCAGCGCGCCAGCACGCCGGCGGCCCAGGCGATGGCCCGTGTGCTGCACACTGTCGCGCGGGGCTTCACGGACCCGGGCCTCGACCGCTCTCAACTGGGTGCGGTGCGAACACGGTGATACGCCGCGAGTGCCCTGGCCGGGTTTCGAACGGCGCGTATGCAAAAGACCCTCGGGGGCATCTCGGCGTCCAATGAGATGCCCCCGAGGGATGATGGTGCCTTGTCACGCCTTGGTGCTGGAGACGTCCGCGGGAGCGGCCGACCCGACGGCACGTCGAGCCGCACAGCCGCAGCCGGCTCAACACCGGTTTCGTCACCGGCAACTTCATCGGCGGCACGATCGGCTCCGCGCTGGCCGCAGCGCTGTGGCAGACCGGTGGGTGGGCGCTGGTGATGACCGGCGCCGCCGTCCTGCTCGCCCTCGCCCTGATCGTCTCGGGGGCCGTTCGCGTGAGCGTTGTACGCGAGGGGCCGCGGTTCCCCGCTGTTTCCCGATGGAACGGGCATGGTGGCACGGCGTCGGCTTGTTGGACGTCTCGGTCTGTACCCTCCCCTGGGCGGGGCAAGGCATCGACTGGCGGGGGCTACCGTGCCGGTCCCTCGTGCTCGATGGCGTCTCAGACGATGAGGCAGTGCGTTGGGCGAGAGCGACGCCGATGGGAACCTATGACCACGTCCTAGTGCCGCATCAAGTAACGTCCGCCCTGTCAGGCCGACATACTGATGGTGTGCTTGAGTACTTGCTTGCGACCGATGACGACGATTTCCTCGGGCCGGTGCGCTCGGATAGGTGCCCGGATGTGCTTCAGCCAACGGGCTGGGGGGCGGTGCCGGTGGCTGGCGATGGCCACTACCGGATCGCCGTCGAGGGCATGGAGATTGAGTTCGCTTGGGAAATGCCCGGCCTTCAGGTCACGGTTCACGGCACACCAGACAAACCCATGGTTGAGGAGTTGGTGGCTACGATCGCGCGTCAGGTCGGAACCGAGCTCGCGGTGCAAGTCCGGGTAATCCCGCTCTAGCGCCGCTTCAGGCAATGTTGGCTTGGTTGACTACGGTTCGTAGTTGCTGGTCGTGAGTGTGGTGGTTTCGCCAGATGATGTAACGCCGGATCATGCTGCCCTGCTCCTTGTGGCTGGCGTGGTCGGTGCCGTCGAGGGTGAAGTAGCGCAGGGCGGTGAGCTGCGCTTCGATGCGGTTGAGCCAGGAAGAGTTCGTCGGGGTATAGGCGATCTCGACGTTGTTCGCGTCCGCCCACGTTGCGACCCGTTGGCAGCGCTTCGTGGTCAGGTGCGGGGAGTAGTTGTCGTAGATGATGGCGATCCGCACCTTCGCTGGGTGCAAGAGCGCAGGTAGCGGCAGAACTCCAGGAACTTGGAGCGGTTCTTGGTCTTCTTGATGTGACAATAGAGCTGGTCTTTGCCCAGGTCGTAGGCGGGGAACAGGTGCCGGACCCCATGCGGGCGGGTGTAGGTCGCCCGCCGCCGTGGCCGGGGGGCTCGGTCGGGGTTCTTGTGCCGGCCACCGCGTTCGGCCGCGTCCGGGGTGGGTCTGGAGGTTGAGCGGCCCGAATTCGTCCATGCAGAAGATGATCTCGGGCTCGCCGCACTCGGGTATGACCTCGCCGTCGGTGGCGTAGAGGTGCTCGACACGGGCCTTCTTCTCCGCGTAGTCCGGATCTTTCGAGATCTTTCGAGGTCTTCCGTGTCTTCACGCGTTGAAGGGAGACGCCTTCCTCGCGGAGCAGGATGCACAGGCCCTCGTGGCTGATGTCGTCGACCACCCCCTCGGCGACCAGGAAGTCGGCCAGCTTGACCAGACTCCAGGTCGAGAAGGGCAGATTGTGCTCGACTGGATTGGACTTGGCGATCCTCTTGATCTCCCGGCGCTCGGGCAGGGTGAACGTCTTCGGCCGGCCGCCCCTGCACTTCGGGTAAAGCGATACGAACCCGGGTGTTGAAATTGTGGATCACGTCCCGGACCCGGTCCGCACGCGGGTCAAGACGTAGGTCATGACACCAACCGAGGGCAGCTCGGACGAGTCCTCCGCCTCGGACCGTTCGTCGTAGACGGTCTTGGTGAGGCTGACGATGGCGACGTCGGGGGTGGTGAACCGGATGTCGTCGACCTCCAGCGAGGTCCGGATGTCCTTGATCGAGGAAGAGAGCGCTTCGGCCATGGCCGAAGCGAAGGCAGCACGCCCGAAGAGGCGCCGTCCAGCCAAGTTGACGATCACCAAGTTTGCGGCGTGCAGCGCAGGCAGCACGTCCGGGTCGATCTGCGCATCATGCTTGGCCGGAGGCCAGCGATCTATCCGCGTCGTCACGCAGCGGACAGACTCCACGCTCCGGCCGAGCGCACCTGGTAGTAGCCGCGGCCCGGCCACTGGAACGTGCGTTCCCCGGAGCTGCCCGCAACCACCATCACCCGGTATGCGAGCCGGCCGTCCAGAGCCTCCAACTCGATCACGCTGGGTCCCTCGTACCGCAGAACACCCGGACCCGGCTCCCCCCGGTAGTGCACGACATCGGACCCGGTGCCGTTGATCTCGTCGTGGAAGCGGGGGACTTCGCGCAGTGGTGCCGGGGTCGCCGTCCACGCCTCCCGGCCGCCGGCGGCAAATACCCGGAAGGCGACTGCTTTCTTTGCCTCCGGCAGCGGAATCCGGGCGATGAGGGCGGCACCGTCGCCTGTCAGCCGGTAGAGCCGTGAGGAGCGCCCCTTCCTGCCCTCGAAACGCAGGTCGACCCGTCCCGGCGCGTTCGTCGAGAAGACCATGAGGGCCGGCCGGTACGACGGCATCGCCAGCTGATGCGTCTGCTCGCCGCTGCTTCCCTTCCCGCTGACCTGCAGCTGGGGGGCGCTCACCGGCGTAGTCGTGGGGTACTTGGCCGTACGCGGCTGTGCGCCGGGGAGCTTACTGGTCGGCTCCGGCCGCGGAGCGATCGGAGCCGGGCTCTCCGCCAGGCGCACCGCGTCCGCTGCGCACACGGCGATGTCGCGCGCGATACCCCCTGGAGGCGCCCAACTGGCTTGCCGGACGGCTCGCCCGTGCCGGGCGTCGAAAAAGCAGAGCGGCATGCGCTCTGGCAGCGGCTCGTCGGTGAGCAGGGCATCCAGACAGGCAAGCGCGTGCCTGCCCTCGTCCAGTGCGCGCGGTACGTCGCGTGTGTCCGCCCAGGTCCGGCCACCGACGAAGTACCGCTTCGCCTGCTCGTACGCATCGAGGGCACGCGCCAGCTCGGCGCGCATCGCATCGGTGGCACCCGGCTGGCCAGGGCTGAAGGAATGGGCGTTCAGGGCCTCACCGAAGGCGGTGATCTCAGCCTCGGTCTCGGCGAGCGCCGACTCGTCACGCGCGCGCCACGGCCATAGTCGGCGGAGTCCCCCGCCCCCTCCTCTACGCATGGCCGCCATCATGCCGCACGACCCGGCAAGCACCGCCTGAGGACGGCGTTGGCTCCGCTCAGCCCGGATCTGCGCCCTGAAAGCGGCGGCACACCCGAGCGTGTCAACACCGAGCAACACGGGGCCAACTCAAGAACCCACTCACAGACGCACGTCGGGCAGCTCTGCGCACCCGACCTGCGATCGTATTGGCAACAACACTGCCTTTGTGACAGCTCGACGGTACTCGGGCTCCCGGTGGGAAGCGGGGGCGCATACCGGTGGACCGGGAGGGCAGACGGCAGGACACATCAACCTGGGAGTCCTTCATGCTGATTGTTGGCATTATCGCTGTCTGTGTAGTTCTGGCCGTTCTTGCGTTCTTCGTGCCTCGGCTGTCCCGCGGTCCCGAACGTGGGACCCAGCGAACCCTCGGGGCAGGTTCGCGCGTCGGTGGCAAGGCTCCTGGGCTGCTGGGCCGGCTCTTCAGCAAGCCGTTCCGAAGCAGCTCCAAGGCCGTGGGCAGCAGCGGCTCCGCCGGCCGTCGGGCCCGCGGCCGCATGCCGTTCTGACCGGTTCGCCGTCTCCGGCGGCGAACCGGACCGTGGGTGACGCGATCGCGTCCGCCCTCGAACACGATCAGCGGTTGAGCCCCCGGAGTGGGGCGGGAGGCCCCGCCCCACTCCCGCGGAAGGGAACACATGCCTCACGTCGGATGGTCGATGGAACAGCGCGCCGTGGTGAAGCGGTACGTTCAGTTCGCCACGTTCTTCGCTGTGGCCGGGGCCCTGTTCTCAGCGTTTCTCATCATCTCCGGGAATGCTGGAGGCTGGGCCCTGCTGGCCCTCATCGCCTGCATCTGTCTCGTCGGTTACTTCTTCATCCAGAAGGGCCGGGGCGCACAGCCCTGAGCAACGACCGTGAAGTCCCGGGGAAAGCCCGCCCGGTCTCGCGCTGAGCGGGTCGCCCCGGCGGATCTTCGGCGCCCCGCCGACTACGGTGCGGTGGGGCCTTCCTCCGACCGCCTTCGAGTTCGGCTGCACCGGTGTCCCAGCGTCGGCGCCGCTCGGTGCGGGACTGATCCCACCAAGGGGTGCCGCGTTCGCCGAGCGCCATCCTCGCCGTGCGCACCCGCCTTCGGGCGATGGCCTCGGCCGTCGGTCCTCGCTACGGTGCGCAGCGGCTATCGCACGGCCGGGCCGCCATGAGGTGACGGCGCCGTCGATTACCGCATCTGTCATCGGAAAGATGTCGCAGCGAACGGGGCGACGGAAACCGCAGGTCAGAGCTGTCATTTCGGCTCCGGAGGCGCTATCTCGGGCCTGGAGCGCCAAATGAGCGTCACGGTCAACACGCGACCTGGCCTCGCCGGAGCGTGACAGCGAACAACTCGGCTGCCGCACGCCGCACGGTTCCGACTTCCGCCGCGCCCGTCTTCCCGGTCGCATCCGTGTGAGCGCACGGTGCATGCTCCGCACGGGAAACCGTCACCGGTCGAAGATGTGTCTGCCACTGACGCACGGAGCGAGCAGCCCCCTACCTGCTTTCCGCAGGCACCTCTTCAAAGGCGCCGAAAGCTTGGATCTGGGGGACGGGGTCGGCAGCGCTCGTTGTCGAAGTCGTAGCCCCGGTCGGCATACAGGCGCCACGGCTTGCGGCGAGGCCGTCCTCGCAGTCCCCGGATCGGTGGGACCGCTTCGATGCGACATGTCCCAGCCTGAAAACCTCGCGTTTTCAGGGGTCAGCAGCGGTAGCCGTTCGGAACGTGGAGAAGGGCGACGAACATCCAGACCATGACCGCCGCGCCGACTGAGCCCCCAAGGAGGGCAACTGCGAGGTTCCAACGGCCTATGTATCCGATGAGCACACCCCACCAGACTGCCGCGATAGTCGCGAGTAGTGCCCCGTAGAAGATCAGTGCGAGGCCGTTCGCCGCGCCGTTCACTCCGACGTCGCATGCCTTCCAGGCGGCCGCCAGAAGCACAGACCCGAGCACGCCCGTGGCCAGACCGCCCACGGGGGCGGCCACGCAGCCCCACTGCCCGCGCGTCACTTCCGGGTCCTGACCTGCGGGACATTCTCGCCGTTGCGCTGCGCTTGCTCCATCTTGTCCATCGCGTCGTTGATTCCTTGCTGGAGCTGTTCCTCGGTCAGGTCGTCGCCGTACTTGTCGTAGAGGTCGACCCCAATCCGCATCGTGATCTGATCGCCTTGGTCGTCGTCTCCCGTCAGCACGGTTTCTCCGAGGGAGGCACCCTTGATCAGGGTGTCCGTGTCGAAGCCGGCGGCGCGGCCGACGTAGCCGTAGTGAACGTTGGAGTAGATGTCGTAGAAGACTTCACGGTTCGTTCCAGGCTGCTTGAAGTAGTAGTCGTCGATGGTCTGGAGGTCGTACCGCTGCTGGAGCTGGGGCTTGTGGTCCCAGTCCTGGCCCGGAGCCACCTTCGCGCCCCACATCACCATCGCCGCGTTGATGTCGGATCCATAATTCCGCCCGAACTCGTACCATTCAGGCTCATCGAGCAGGACCTTTATGTTGCCGACGGTGTCCGACTTCGCGTTCCGCTTCATCTCCTCGAAGATCCACTTCTCGGCGTCGGTGAACTTCTGCTCGCTGCGCGCCTGCCCTGTCGGCGGGATGACGGGTGTGGCGGTTGCGTTGAAGCCTCCGACAGTGCCGTCGAGCAGGTTCCCGTCCACGACCACGGCTTCGAGTGCCTGCTTGACGGCCTTGTCGAACTCGTCCACGGCCCTTACCGCCGCGGCGATGTACGAAGACCAGGACTCCTCCACACCCTTCAGGTCCGGGTCGTGTCGCATGGCCCGCTCCTGCGCAGGGTCCTGGAGCCGTGTGAAGTCGAAGGCTGCGCGTCCCGCTACCGAGACCGCCATGCCTGCGGCCACGGCGTCGTCGCGGGCGGATTCGACCTTCTTCTTCAGGTCCGCGAACCCGGCGTGCGCATCTGTCAGGATCTTGGCGACCGCCTTGGCCTCGGTCTGCGCGGACTTGTACTCGCGTCGGGTCGTCGCGAACTTCGTGTTCGCCGCTTCCACGCTGAGCCCCTGCCAGTTCTGTCCCAGCGTGATTCTCTGAACGGTTTCCCCGTAGCGCTTCTCGACCTTCGCGAGGTCGGCGGCCATGGTTTCCCACTTCTCGGCGGCCGTCGTCAGAACACTGAGATCGGTCGTCATGACATCCTGGTACGTCAACATCGGCCCGGTCCCCCTACAGCCCGTCGATATTGGATCTGACACCTCGGAGATTGTCACCCGTGCTGACATCGTTGCGGAGGAACAGGCCCGAGGTTCGGCGCAGGGAAGCCTTTTCCGCGCTGAGCCGTCCCATCAGCACTTTCACCTGCTGGTCCCAGGCCCCCACGACCTTTTTCAGGCCGGAGGCAGTCTCCCAGCCGTCAAGCGTCCTGGCCGCCGTGTCCGTGCTCTCCTTCGCCCCATCCGAGACCCTCTTTGTGTTCGGCTCCAGCTCAGTCTGGATGTCGTTCGCAGCTGCCGCTTTCTCCGCCGGCGACGAACCGAAGATGCCGCCGCCCCCCGGAGCCAACGGACCTGCCGGTGTACCGCCCTCGCCGTTCTCATCCCATGCCACGATCGACCCCCCTCTCTAAACCCAGGTCAGATCATAGGCAGAACGACCTTTACAGACATGGTCGTACGTGACAGGTGGCTTCGTTCACTTCCAGCGAAGTCGCTTGTCGATGAGTTTGGGAGGCGCCCCGTTCCACGGATGGGTGATGTCGACAAGTTCAGGAGACGCCGGGGTTCTTGCCGAAGCAGCATCGGGACGGTCCTGGTGAAAGGTCCTGGTCATGCGGCGGATGTCGAAGGTCGAGCTGTACGCGGCGATATCGATTCCCGCCGAGTAGCTATCTGTCTGGGCACAGTCAGTGGCGCCAGCGTTCGAAGAGATACCACTTGGCCTGTCCTGGGAGTTGATGGCTCCAGAGCCACCAGGGCAGATTGCGGCGTGGGACGAAGTCCCACAGATCGTCGTCGGCTTCGTTGCCACGTGACTGGGTACGCAGCAGAGCAAGGCATTCCCGGTCGACGGTGCGGTGCAGCCGCGCGACGTGTGCAAGCGCCACTGTGCCTTGGTGCTGCCGCGTGGGGTCGGTGGCGCGGAGCGCCTGGGCGACGCGGGGCAGGATGGTCCGGGGGTCGGGGTGGTGCAGGGCAAGCCCGATGACGGCGACCCCGACGTGGCGTTCACCGCGTTCGAAGGCCGCGTCGACGATGGCCGGGTCATGGACGCCGATCAGTCCGGTCCCATGCTCCCAGTCGAGGGCTGTGGGCTCGGTCTCCGGGGTCTCCTCGTATGCCATGACCGGACAGTAGACCGAGCGGCTTGGTTCGAGTCATTGCGTATGGGGATCCGCAGCGCAACAGACTTCATTGGCCCCCGACGGAGAGAAAGCGGCCCAAGGACAGCGCCTCCTGGACCGAGAGCGTTCTCCGGAGCTGGGGCAGCCACGACCTTCGGCAGCGCCGTCAAAACGCGTCGCGTCGTGGGTCGTGGGCGTTCGGTAGCAGACACCCCAGCCCGCACGGGTGAGCCGAGGGCGCTTGGAGGCTCGCTGGTCGGCGAGGAGTTCGGCTGTGGGAGCGTCGATGGGCTTCGCCAACTGCCCGTCGGGCAGCATCAGGTGCGGCCGGTCGGCGTCGAGGGGGGAGTGACCATTCGGCCGTCGCCGTAGCGGGGCTCCGGTGTCCTATGTGCTTATGCCGTGGGGTCGAGGCCCAGGAGGGCGGCTGTCTTGTCGTAGACGATGCGGGCGAGGGCGTCGTCCTGGGCGAGGGGGGAAGGGGTGTCCGGCTGGGACTGGCTGAAGAAGCCGCCGCTGGGCTTCGGGGCTGGCGAGGTGGTGGCGAGCCAGACGGGGGTTTGCACGCCTTCGTCGGGGGTGATGGCGAAGGGGCGGAAGAGCGGGGCCGTCAGCCGCATCAGACCGCCGGCGTTGCTGTTGATCGAGGTGCCCTTCACCATGCCCGGATTGGCGTTGTAGATGCTCATGCCGTCGGGCAGGCGTCGGGCAAGCTCGCGGGCGGCCAGGAGGCTGAGGAGTTTGCTGGTCGCGTAGACATTGATCTGGTTGTAGAAGCGGCTGTTCCACGACGTCCCCGCAATATCGGGGTTCGTGGCGTCGAACCTGCCGCGCTTCTCTACGAAGGTGGACAGGTTGATGACCCGCGCCTTCGGGGCGAGAGCGCCCTCCGCGAGTAGAGCGTGGGTGAGCAGGAAGGGAGCATGGTGGTTGATCGCGTAGGTGCGTTCGACACCGTCAACGGTCTGTTCATATCGGGGAAAGGCCGCGCCCGCGTTGTTGATGAGCACGTCCACCGAGACGGCATCGGCCGCCAGCTTCAGCGCGAGGTCGCGGACCTCTGAATGCTGCCCCAAATCGGCCGTGTACGTCCGTAGCGCAGGCGCGTCGTCCCCGGCGGGGGCGAGGGTGCGCAGGCGGTCGGCGGCGGCCTGGATGCGGGCCGCGTCCCGGCCGACGAGGATGATGCTCTGCCCGGCTTCGACTAGGTGACGTGCCGTCACCAGTCCCAGGCCGGACGCACCGCCAGTAATGACTGTGGTCGCGCTGCTCATTGCTGTTGTTCCTTGTCGCAATTGTTCTTGCCGGGGGTGGGGTCGCCTGCCGGCCGGGCGCCGTCGTTCACTTCGCGGAGCAGCGCATGCAGACGCAGCCTGCTCTCGCGGTCGAGGCGGGCGAAGGGCGAGTGCCGGGTGGTGTGCGCGATTACGCGGTCGCGCAGTGCGCATCCCTCTGGGGTGAGCTGGATGACTTTCGCGCGGCGGTCGGTGGGGTGGGGCACTCGGCGGACCAGCCCGCGCTTCTCAAGCCGGTCGATCATCGATGTGGCGGTCGAGGCATCGCACTGCAGGAGATCGGACAGGCGGCGCGCGGTCATCTCGTCCCCGCGACTCAGCCTCCACAGCACGTCGGTCTGGGTGTCAGTGAGCCCCGCTTCGCGGGCCAGCCCCTTCAGCTCGCTATGGACCTGGGTGCGGATCGCAAAGAGGCAGTCGATGAGTTCTTCGTTCAACCGTGCGTCATCCATGCACCCACAATACATGGAATATCCAGTTATTGGAAATTCCATGTACTAACGTGGCCTCCTGCGACACCTAACTTGATCTTTATCCGGTTCCCTGCACCCGCAGGGATGGCCCCTCCTCGGTTTCAACACCTGGCAGGAGTCGCTGCTGCTCTCCGCACCGCGGGGAACTCGGCTCGGAGCTGGAGCGGGAGTTGGAGGGCATCATCCGCAAGGCGCGGCCATAGGAGTTACCAAGTCGCGCTCAGGCAGGTTGGTCTCCGCTGGTTCCCGAACTTCTTCGAATGGACTATCGGGTTGCTCGGCGGTACCGGCAGCGCTAGCTGCTGCGAACACGTAGCTGGCGCTGCGGTCGCTTCGTATGAAGGCCCTCCACCGTGGCTGGGAGCCTGCCAGCCCACATGGCGTGGCAGACATCATTCGGTGCTGATCCGCAGCGCCGATTCGTCTGCCCAGGGCGGATTCGCACCGGGGACCGAGCATGTCAGGGCGGCGACGTGGGCGGCAAATGTGCAGGCGTCGGTGACATCTTCGAGGGCAATTTCGTCGAGTCGGCTGCCGAGGTGTCCGAGGGCCTCAAGGCGGTGGAGGAGACCCGCGGTGAAGGCGTCGCCGGCGCCGACGGTGTCAACGACCACGACAGGCGGGGCAGGGACGGTGACGCGCAAACCGTCCAGTGATACGAGGGCCCCGCGTCCGCCGAGAGTGATGACGACGAGGTGCGTGCCGGCGGCATGCCAGGTGTCGCAAGCCTCCTCGAGGCTGGCGCCGGGGGCGAGGAGGGCGCAATCGTCCTCGCTGAGACGGAGGATGTCGGCGACGGCGCACCAGCGGGTCAGCCGGTCGCGGTAGGCGGAGGGCGGTACGAGCAGGGGGCGGACATTGGGGTCGATGGACACGGTGGCGTGCTCGCGTGCCTGGGCGAGATAGTCCTCGATTCGGCTGCCGCCGGGATGACGTATTAGCGCAAGGGATCCGGTGTGCAGGCAGACTGCGTCGCTCTTCGAGGCTTCGGCGAGTTCGCGGTCGGTCCACTGCCAGTCGGCGGCGCCGTCGGCGTAGAACGTGTAGGCGGCCTGACCGGCCGCATCGAGGTCGGCAACGGCGAGCGTGCTGGGCTCGCACGCGGTCACGCTGCCGGTCAGGTCGACGCCGGAGGCGTGCAGGCGGGTACGGAAGAGGGTGCCGAAGACGTCGTTGGAGAAACGTCCGAGGAAGCGGGTGGGGGTGCCGAGCCGGGCGAGTGCGACGGCGGTGTTGGCGGGGCCGCCACCCGGCATGGCCCGCAGTGACAGTCCGTCGGGGCCGGACTGAGCGGGGTTTTGGAAGATATCGGCGACGCACTCGCCGAGAACGGTGATGCTGCCGGGGGACCCGGATCGGGCCATGGTTGCTGTCTGCCTCTCAGGGAGGGCGCAGGGTGTCGCCCCCGCGCATTGGACGCAGCCGAGGCGTGGATGGACGCGACGTGCTGCGAGGGACGTAAACGACGGCATGCGGTGCAGACTGCGTGGCATGCATGCGTGTAGGCGAAACCTGTCCTTCAGGTAGGACGGGCTATGGAACAAGACCTGCCCACCCGGCTCGTCAGGGCCGTGTGAGCGCAGGTTCCTGCCTAGGGTCCGCCAGAACCGATTCCCGACGGATACCGATCGGAGCCAGGTCCCATGCTTCGACGGCGAAGTCGCTGCGTCCGGTGCCTGTTGTACGGGCCTGCAACCGCCACGGCCCGTCGGCGAGCGGATAGAACCTCAAGGTGAGAACTTGCCCGTCCGCGAGGTAGACCTCCGCTATCGAGCGGTCCACGATCACGCGCAGTTCGACGGGTGTGCCCGGGCGGGTAGCCGCCGGACACGGGGCGGTGTACGAACCTCCTCGTGCTCGCGCGTCCAGTGAGGCATGGCCGCGGTCGACGACGAGTTGCCCCGTCGCGGGGTCGAGGCTGATGTCGAGGTACTCGGACCCGTCCGCCGAGGTGACCAGGCGCAGCCCGCTCGTCCCTGTGGTGCCGGGGATCAGGGCGGCGGTGAGGTCGAAGGTGCGGCTGACCGGACCGAGTTCGGCCGGTTCGGACTGCGTGACGTGCCCGGTGCTGTGCAGTACACGCTGGCCGCGCAGGTCCAGCAGTTCGCGAGCAGGGCGCTGGGCGACCGTCCCGTCGGCGGTGAGGGTCATCTCGCGGGGAAGCGTGAGGACGCCTGCCCAGCCGGCTTCGTGCGCCCAGCTGTCGTCGCGGGCCTCCCACGCCCAGCCCCACAGCAGCCATCGGTTTTCCCCGGAGGCCTTCAGCAGGGCCGGGGCGTAGATGTCGGGGCCGTGATCCAGGGGTGCGGGTGATGCGGCTGCCAGGAAGCGGCCGTTTTGTTCGAGGCCGGTGTGGACGGTTGTATGGCTGGGGCCGCTCTGCGGGGTCCAGTCGCTGACGATCAGGACGCTCCGGTCGCCGAAGGTCGCATACTGGGGGCACTCCCAGCCGATCGGGCCGGTGCCGGGTACGTTGTCGCTGGTGTGGAACAGACCGCAGTACGTCCAGATCTCCAGGTCGTCGGACTCGTACAGCAGCGCCGCAGCGCGGCCGTCGTCGAGGGCCGAGCCGACGAGCATCCTCCAGCGCTCGTCCTGCCGCCAGACGTAGGGGTCCCGGAACATGGTTGTGCCTGCGGGTGGATCAGAGATCAGCAGTTCTGATCGTTTGGCCCATGTGCGGCCGTTGTCATAAGACTCGGCGGTGGTGACCGGCTGCCACCAGCGGTCGTTGCGGTGCGCGGAGTAGAAGGCCACCATGCGGCCGTCGGCGGAGACGGCGTTGCCCGAGTAGCAGCCGTCGGCGTCGTAGCCGCCTGGGGTAGGGGTGAGAGCGACGGGGAGGGGCTCCCAGTTGATCAGGTCGGGGCTGCGGAAGTGACCCCAGTGCACGTTCGAGTGCTGCGGGCCGTACGGGTTGTACTGGAAGAATACGTGGTAGTGGCCGTCGTGGAAGACCAGGCCGTTGGGGTCGTTGATCCAGTTGCGGGACGGCCGCAGATGGACGGCCGGGAGGTGGGGGTCGGCAGGCGACGTGGACACACGGGGCCTTTCTCAGAGTGCGTGGTGCACAGGGGAGTCACGAGGGCGACGAGCAACGAACGGCGGGGCCGCTTCGCCGGGTCAGCCCTTGACGCCGCTGGAGGCGATGCTGTTAACGAAGGAGCGCTGGAAGGCCACGAAGAGGGCCAGGATGGGCACGGTGATCATGGAGGAGTACGCCATGATCTGGCCCCATCCCACGTTCAGCTGGAAGAAGTAGGAGATGCCCACCATCACCGGCCGCAGTTCCTCGGTCTGCACGACCATCAGCGGCCACAGGTAGGAGTTCCAGGCCGGGAGGAAGGTCAGGATCGCCACGGTGGCGACGGCCGGCCCGGACAGCGGCATGACGATGCGGCGGTAGATGGTGAACCAGCCGGCCCCGTCCACGATGGCTGCCTCGTCCAGTTCCTTGGGGATGCTCTGGAAGTACTGGTGGAAGAAAAAGACCGAGAAGGCGTTGGCGACGAACGGCAGGATCTGCACCTGGTAGGTGTCCATCCAGCCGGTACTCCACTCCAGGTGGAAGCCGTTGACGCTCAGCATCGGAAGCTGGTTGACCCACCACACCAGTGGCAGTGCGAAGGTCTCGAACGGCACGATGAGGGTGGCGATGACCGCGGTAAGGACGAGCTTGCGGCCGGGCCACCGCATCCGCGACAGGGCGAACGCGGCCATGCTGTTGACGACGATGCCGAGCACCACGGTGATCGAGGAGATCAGCACGGAGTTCAGCAGGAACCGTGCAGCCGGGACACGTTCGAACACAGCGGTGTAGTTGTCCAGCGACAGGGCGCCGATCGGCAGGAAGGCGCGCGGGGAGTCCAGGTCACCGAAGATCTGGTCGTCCGGCTTGAACGACGAGACGAGCATGAAGACGAGCGGGAGCGCGAAGACCAGGGCCAGGACGATGCGGCCGGTATGACCGCCGAGGTGCTTGAGGAAGGAAGTCATGTCAGTCCTTCTCCCGGGTCAGGAAACGCTGGACGAGGGAGACGCTCAGTACCAGCACGAAGAAGATCAGCGAGACGGCAGCCGCGTAGGCGGTCTGCTGCTGGTCGTAGCCGGTGTGCACCGCCTGGTAGACAACGGTGGTGGTGGAGTCGAGAGGGCCGCCCTGCGTCATCACCCTGATCTGGGTGAAGAGGCTGAGCGCCGCGATCGTGATGGTGACAAGCACGAACGTGCGGGTGGCACGCAGGCCCGGCCAGGTGACGTGGCGAAAGCGGTCCCAGCGGGTAGCTCCGTCGAGATCCGCGGCCTCGTACAGCTCGGCGGGGATGGTCTGCAGCCCGGCCAGCCAGATGATCATGTGGAAGCCGACGCCCTGCCACACCGACATCAGGATGATGGCGGGCATCGCGGTGGCCGGGTCGCCCAGCCAGTCCGGTCCCTCGACATGGCCGAGGGAGAGCGTGGAGATGACGTGGTTGACCAGGCCGTCCTCCCTGTAGAGGAAGGTCCACAGGAGGGACACCACGACCATCGAGGTGACGACCGGCAGAAAGTACACGGTCCGGAAGAAGTTGACGCCTCGTACCTTGGCGTTGACCAGCAGGGCCAGCACCAGAGCGAGTCCGGCCTGGAGCGGGACGACGACGGCAGCGAAGTAGGCCGTGTTCCGCAGGGACTTGTAGAAGGTCGGGTCCTGGAAGAGCAGGATGAAGTTCCTCAGGCCCACGAAGCGGGCTGGGGTGGGCGAGACGAGCCTCGCGTCGGTGAACGCCAAGGTGAAGGCCAGAGCGACCGGTATGACGAGGAAGACGATCAGTAGCGCGACGGCCGGGGTGGCCATGCCGAAGGCGGTGAAGCTCTCACGGCGACGGGCGTTGGTCGTTCGGGTTCGCCGGACCGGACGCAGCCGCTCCCGGGCTGCGATCGTGGTGGGCACGGTATCTCCAGAGGATCGGTCCGGTTCGAACGGCGGGTCGCGCCCGAACCGGACCGGACGGGTCAGTTGGAGTAGTAGTTGTTCGTCTTCAGGTTGCTGTCGATGTCCTTCGCAGCCTGGCCGAGGGCGGTCTTCGGGTCGGCGCCGGCCAGGATGTCCTTGGCCGCCTTCTCGAACTCGGTGGAGATGTAGGGATAGGCCGGGGTGGCTGGGCGAACCGTCGCGTACTCACGCGCGAACTGGACGAGCACGTCGAACTTGCCACCCGGCTGGTAGTCAGCGATCTGCTGCGCGGCGGCGTCGGTGGCCGGGATGGTGCTGGTGGCCTTGGCGTAGTCGGTGAAGTACTTGGTCTGGCGGGAGAACTTCAGCCACTCCTGCGCACCGTCCTTGTTGGCGCACGTGGAGCTCATCGCCCACTGCCAGGAGGATCCGCCGATCTTGGGCCCGTTGCCGAAGTCGACCGGGGGGATGATCGCCAGGTCGTCGCCGAATTTCTCGGCGTTCTTGGCCGCGTTCCAGCTGCCGTCCCACTGGATGGCGCTCTTGCCGGCCAGGAAGTCCTTGTTGGGGTCGGCTCCGGACTTCTTCGCTATGTAGTCCTTGGCCACCAGCGACTGGAACCAGGTGGCCCACTCCACGGCGTTCTTGCCGTCGAGGGTGCCCGACGCGTCCTTGTAGTCGTCGCGGTCGATCAGGTCTCCGCCGAAGCTCTGGAGCTGCGGGGAGTAGCCGTAGGACCACCACTCGCCGGTGCCGCCGGTGCCCATCTCCAGCGGGTACTCGAATTTTCCGCTCTTCTTCAGCTTGGCGAGTGCCGCGTCGAACTCGTCCTTCGTCCACGGCTTGTCCATGGTGGGGACACGGATGTCGTGCTCGTTCAGGACGGACTTGCGGGCGAAGAAGGCCAGCGAGACGTCGTAGAAGCCGAACGCGTAGAGCTGGTCCTTGTAGTCTCCGACGGTGCTGGCCAACTGGTCGGACAAGGGCACTCCGCTGCCGGAGACGTCGATCGGGGACAGGTAGCCGCCCCATGCCCAGTTCGCCACGTTCGGGCCGTCCACGTCGAGCAGGCAGGGCAGCTTGCGGGCCGAGGCTGCCGCTACGACCGAGTTGTTGTAGTCGCTCTGCGGGAACGCCTGCAGCTTGACCTTGTACTTGTCCTGAGAGCCGTTGAAGTCCTTGATGATCTTCTTGACGATGTCGAGTTCCACCGAGTTGCCGGCATTGTGCGTCCACAGGGTCAGCGTGTCGCCGCTGGCACCGGACGTGCTGCCGCCCCCGGAGGTGCATCCGGCGACCAGCGTGGTCGCCGCTGTGACGGCTACACTCGCAGCAGCGAGGCGTCTTGTTCTGAACAGCATGAGGTTCCTCCATCTCACTGAGGCGGGTCTTGCAGGACCCGCCCTCGGCGACCGGTTGCGACGGTCGCTGTTCTTGGTGGCCGTCCCGTCGCCCGCCCCGGAATCATCGGCGTGGGCGGCGGGACGGCTGTCTTCGGTGCCGGCGTCAGCCGCTGGTGGGAGCGGCGAGGGAGGCACGGCTTTGAAGCGGCATGGGCACGCGGTGGACTACCTCTTCAAGCGGACCCGTGCGGAGGATCAACTCCATCGCGAGGTATCCGAGTTGGTAGTGCGGCAGCCTTAGCGTGGTGAGCGCCGGACGCAGGACGGACGCGATGTCCTGGTCGTCGAACGAGATGACCGACACGTCGCCGGGCACCGACAGGCCTGCCTCACCGAGGGCTTGGTAGGCGCCGAAGGACACCCGATCGGCCAGACATACCAGGGCGCGGGGCCTGTGGCCCGCCGCCAGCAGGGCGGACACCTCACGGTAGCCGTCAAGGGTGTCCCAGTCGCACTCGATGACACCGTCCAGGCGCGCCCCGCCCTCCCGTAGGACTTCTTCCAGGCCGCGCATACGCTCGTTGCCGGCGATGATCCCTTCCGGGGTGGCCGGAACGGCCTGATGCCCGCCGATCGCCCAGATGCCCTCGGTGTGGCCGGCTGCGAGCAGGGCCCGGGCCGCGTCCCGCCCGGCCTCGAGCTCGTCCGGGACGACCGAAGGCGCGTCGAATCCGGGGGCCAGGCAGTTCAGCAAAACCACCCGGCGTCCGAACAGCTCCCGGGGAGGCGTCACGTACCGGGTGAACATGGACGCGTAGATCACCGCGTCGACCTGGCGGTCCAGCAGTGCGTGGACCAGCGACGACTCGGCGGCGCGGTCGCCGCCCGCCTCGGTGATGAACAGCAGGTGATCCCGTTCCCGGGCGGCCTCCATGGCACCGCGGATCACATCACCGGCGAACGGTGTCGTGGTGATCTGATCCGACACGAACCCGATCGTCTGGGTGGACTTCGTCCGCAGGCTGCGGGCGGTGACGTTCGGGCGGTAGCCCAGCTCCTGGGCCGCCTCCAGCACACGTTCACGGGAGGCGTCCGAGATGCGCATGTCGGTCCGGCCGGACAGGGCGAACGACGCGGTCGTCGGCGAGACGCCCGCCTTGCGGGCAACGTCGGCCATGGTCACGCGACGCTCGGACATCAGAGGATCAGCCCCGTTCGGCTAAATCGGATTAGCAAGGTGTGACGAGGTTGCTTCAACCGTCATGCGCTGTCAACACCCCGGACATCTCACCTGCGTAACGCTGCCTTTATGTGGCGTTACGGGCAGTTTTAGGGGGCGTGGTTTCGGAATCCGTGTGCGTTAGCTCTTGCTTTAGCGCCGACGGCGCACGAACCATGCCGACCCATCACCTAAATCGAATTGGCAGACCGTCAGACTGCCGCGCACTCCAGGAGCTTGCATGAGGAGAAGAACAGCCCTCAGGGTCGTGTCCGCCGCCGTCGGGGGTGCCGTCGTGCCCCTCTCGTTCGCCTCGACCCCTGCCGCTGCCCATGGATGGGCAGCCCTTCAAAGCCCCACCGCACGTTGGGACTTCGACGAGCAGGCCGGCGCGGTGACCCGCGAGGTGGTCTCCGGCTCCGCGAACCCTGTCGACTACGTCTTCAACGACGCCCGCTACAAGCCCGACAGCGATCCCGTACGCCGTCGAGGCGTGCTCGGCCGGGCACTGTACTTCGACGGCTACTCCACCGTCGTCACCGCCGAGGGCCCCGGCAAGCTCGACATCACCAGCGGCATGACCATCGACGTCTGGATCGCCCCGTACGCCTACGAGCACGGCATCGACGGCAAGCCCCAAGCCCTGGTCAACCAGCACGACCCCGACGCCAGAATCGGATTCCTTCTCGGCCTGCGCCGCTTCGGCCAGATCGCCTTTCAGCTCGGCTTCGGCACCGACCTGGTCGAAGTCAAGGGAGCACCGGACCAGCCGGCCACCAAGAACAGATGGACCCACATCGCCGCCACCTACGACCCGGCCGACCACCAACTGCGCCTCTACCGCGACGGCCTGCCGATCGGAACCGCCACCACCCCCGACCGGGCCCCTGTACCGGCCTCCGGCGAGCCTCTCCTCATCGGGAGGCACAACCGCCCCACGCTGCTCAACGGCGAGTTCCACGCCAACATGTACATGGGCCTGATGGACAGCCTCGCCATCCGCCCGGGCACCCTGGACGACGCGACGGCACGTAAGGAACACGCCGCGAAAGTCGCCGCGCTGCCCGGCCACCGTGCGCCCCGCCCGGACCTGACGCACGACCGGTCCCGCTTCGATGGTGACCGGCACCGCCCCCAGTTCCACATGCTTCCGCCCTGGCACTGGATGAACGAGCCGCACGCGCCGGTGTACTTCAAGGGCAAGTACCACATCTTCTACCAGCACGATCCGCTCGGGCCGTTCTGGGGCCAGATCCACTGGGGGCACGCCGTCAGCACCGACATGGTGCACTGGCGCGACCTCCCCATCGCCCTCGCCCCGGCAGCGGACTCCGTAGGTCCCGACGGCTGCTGGTCAGGCTCGGCCTACGTCGACGGTGACCGGGGACCGGTCCTCTTCTTCACCGGCGGCGACGACCGACTGCCCTACCGACAGCGCACCGCGCTCGCCACGTCCACCTACCGGAGCGACGGCGACACCGACCTGCCCACCTGGACCATGAAGCCCGAACCGGTCACCGAAGCCCCGGCAGACCTGCCTGCCGGCCCCGGAACCGCATGGGCGGAGAACTTCCGCGACCCGTTCGTCTGGGAGGAGGACGGCACCTGGTACCAGCTGGTCGGCAGCGGCATCGTCGACTACGAGGGCATGCAGGTCACCCGTAAGCACGGCGGAACCGCTCTCCTCTACACCGCCCGCCGCCCCGAAGGACCGTGGACATACAAGGGCCCGCTGCACTGGAACGACCTCGCCACGACTCCCGAGCCCGGAGAGGTGTGGGAGCTGCCGGTACTCCTCCCGCTCCCCGGCCCTCAGGGCAAGCGCACCGGAAAGCACATCCTGCTGATCTGTCCGTGGTGGGAAGGGTTCAACCCGGACGCCGTCAAGCACACCTACTACTGGATCGGCACTTTCGACAAGCGTCGTCACCGCTTTGTTCCCGACCACGAAAAGCCCCGCGAGTTCGACTTCGGGGAGCACTTCACCGGCCCGTCCGGCTTCGTCACCCCCGACGGCCGATCCGTGATCTTCAGCATCACCCAGGACCGCCGCACCGAACAGCAGCACGCCCAGTCCGGCTGGGCGCACAACGCCGGCATGCCCGTCAGCCTGTCGCTGCGCCCGGACGGAATTCTCGGGGTCGAACCGATCGACGAGGCGGACAGGCTCCGCGGCAAGAAGCTCGCCCACATCCGGCATCTCTCGGTGAAGGACGCCAACCGGCGGCTGACCGACGTCTCCGGTGACCTGCTGGACATCAGCGCCGTCATCGAACCGCGCGGCGCGCAGACGATCACTCTGGCGGTCCGCGCCTGCGCCGACGGCACCGAAGAAACCCTGCTGTCCTACGACACGGCCGAGAAGCGCTTCCAGATCGACCGCAGTCGCTCCAGCCTCGACCCGGACGTACGCAAGGGCCTCCACGGCGGAAGCGTAGAACTCGACGACGGAAAGCTGAGGTTGAGGGT
Organism: Streptomyces sp. NPDC060209; assembly: GCF_042728155.1. Classification (NCBI taxonomy): domain Bacteria; kingdom Bacillati; phylum Actinomycetota; class Actinomycetes; order Kitasatosporales; family Streptomycetaceae; genus Streptomyces; species Streptomyces sp. NPDC060209. The sequence goes on along the minus strand of NZ_JBHWZS010000014.1, from coordinate 35,261 downwards.
CCTGCTCGACCGCTCGATGCTCGAGGCGTACGTCAACGGCAGCAACAGCCTCACGAGCCGCGTCTACCCCACCCGTAAAGACGCCACCGGTCTGCGTCTGACCAGTGAGGGCGGATCCGCCCACCTGGTGTCCCTGGACGTCTGGCGCATGAACGGCGCCTACGACAGGTCTGTCGCGCCCGCCTCATACGACCCGCCTCGTCCGACGGACGTCGACGCTCTGCCCAACCACGACTTCGCCACAGGCGACCTCACCGGATGGACCGTCGTCTCGGGCACGACCTTCAGCGACGCCAACGTGACCACACGCCCCGACTGGGGCTGGGGCGGGCCCTTCTACCAGGCCGAGACCGACGACGACCCGACCGGTCACCACCTGTGGGGCTTCAACCCGGACGCGGGCGGAGACGACGCCACCGGCGTACTGCGCTCCACCACCGTGGTACTCGGCGGAGACGGAGTGATCGACCTGCTCGTCTCCGGCGGCGGCAACCCCGACCAGCTCTACGCGGCCGTCGTCCGCGCCGGCGACGGCAAGATCCTGGCCAAGGCCACCGGACGCGGCGCCGAGCAGTACCGCCGGGTCGTCTTCGACCTCGCCGCCCACATCGGCGACCGCATCTACATCGAGATCGTCGACCGCGCATCCGGCGGCTGGGGCCACATCAACGTCGACGACGTCAACGTCCCCGTCCAGCGCCCCTGAGAAGCCGCACCCCCATACGCGTTGCCCCTGAAACCGCACCGGCGCCCGATGGCAACGTCCCGCTCCACCCGCTCACCCCATCCCCACACGGAGGTTCGCATGCGAACGCGCTCCCCAGCGAAACACGCACCAGGAACCCGGCGCACTCTGCTGCGTCTGCTGCTCGCGCTCACGATATGCCTCGGCCTGACATCGCCCCTGATGGCGAAGACCGCCAGCGCGAGTGAGACCAGCCTGTCCAACCCCGGCTTCGAGACCGGCAACCTCAGCGGCTGGACCACCACCGGATCCGCCTTCAACGGAGCGGTCACCGACGATCCGGGATGGGGGTGGGGGTGCTGCTTCAACCAGGCAGGCACCCACCACCTGTGGGGATTCGCCGGCGGCGGCGACGCCGCCACCGGAACCATCACGTCCGAGCCGTTCACCGTGAACGGCACCGGGATGGTCAGCGCCCTGGTCTCCGGCGGCCGCCACGAAGCCCAGCTGTACGTCGCACTGACCACCCTGGACGGCACCGTACTCCACAAGGCCACCGGCACCGACGACGAGGCGTACCGCCGCGTCACCTGGGACGCCCGGGCCCACCTCGGCAAGCAACTGCGGATCACCGCGGTCGACCAGGCCACCGGAGGCTGGGGCCACATCAACCTCGACGACGTCCGCGTCGGCATCGACAAAGCACCTGTGCCCTCCCAGGAAGGTCTGGCCGCCTACTGGGACTTCGCCGAAGGCCAGGGCACCACAACCACCGAGCGGATCAGCCAGGCCGCTGACCCCATCAGTTACGTCTTCAACGACGCGGTGGACAAGCCGGACAGCGCACCGCTGTGGCGCACCGAGCGCGAAGAGGAAGGCGTCCTCTCCGGCGCCCTCCTGTTCGACGGCTACTCCACCTGGGTCACACGCGCCGCGTCCCAGACGCAAATCCCCACCGACGGCATGACCGTCGAAGGGTGGGTCGCCCCGCGCGCGTTCGAATGGGGCGACGAGGGCAAGCCCTCCGCCATCGTCAACCAGCAGGACAAGGGCGCAAAGCGAGGCTTCTCCCTCGGCGTCGGACGACACGGGGTGTGGGAGTTCGGCGTCGGCACCGGAGACACCTGGTACGAGACGAAGGTACCCAAGTCTGCAGCCCTGGACGCCGGTAAGTGGGCCCACCTCGCAGCGGTCTTCGCCCCGGGTGAAGGCGCCATCAGGCTGTACCTGAACGGCGAGCAGGTCGCCCAGACCACCGTCCCCACCACCGCACGGCTGGCCAAGGCCGACGTCCCTCTGATCATCGGACGCCACAACCAGCCCGCGATCATCAACGGCACCTTCGCTGTGAACATGTTCAACGGCCTGATCGACGAAGTGAAGGTCCACACCGACCCGCTCACCCCCGCAGCCGTCACGGCGAGCCACAACAAGGACCTGCAAACGTTCGGCGGCGGCACCATTCCCCAAGCCCGCATGGCCATGGACCGCTCACGCTACGACGGCGACCGCTACCGTCCCGGCTACCACTTCACCGCCCCCAATCACTGGATGAACGAGCCCCACGCCCCCATCCAGGTCAACGGAAAGTACCACCTCTTCTACCAGCACAACTCGCACGGCCCCTACTGGCACAACATCGGCTGGGGTCACGCGGTCAGCGAGGACCTGGTCCACTGGAAGGATCTGCCCGACGCTCTCGTTCCCACCGCCGACAGCGTGGCACCCGACGGCGTCTGGTCCGGCGACTCGACCCTCGACGAGAACGGCGTGCCCGTCCTGCTGTTCACGGCCGGGAACGACGCCCAGCGCCCCAACCAGGCAACCGGTCTCGCCCGCCCCGTCGACCCCAGCGACCCCGACCTGGTCGAGTGGAAGATGCACCCCACCCTGGTCACCAGCCAGACCGCCGACCTCAACGTCGGCGCCGGACGCAAGGTCCGATACGGCGACTTCCGTGACCCATTTGTCTGGAAGGAGGGAGACACCTGGTTCCAGCTGATGGGCTCGGGGGTCCAGAACACCTCGGGCACCGACATCGGCGGCACCGCCCTCCTCTACACCTCCAAGAACCTCACCGACTGGACCTACTCAGGACCTCTGATGGTTGGCGACGTGGCGGCCCACCCCAAGACCGGCCAGGTCTGGGAACTTCCCACCTTCCTGCCCATCGGCAAGGACGCACAGGGCCGGCAGCGCCGGGCGCTGCTAATCAACCCGGCCTTCCCCGCCGGCCCTGGCGAGTACAGCAGCAAGTTCGTCTACTACTGGGTCGGCACCTGGGACGCCGGGGCCCGCCGGTGGACCCCCGACACGACCGAGCCCAAGTTGATGGACTATGGCGACCACTTCACCGGCCCCAGCGGAACCGTCGACGACAAGGGACGCTCCCTCGTCTTCAGCATCGCCCAGGACCGGCGCACCGAACGCGCCCACTACGACGCCGGCTGGGCGCACAACGCCGGTCTCCCCATTGAACTGAGCATGCGGCCCGACGGAGACCTCGGCTTCCGCCCCGTGGAGGAGGTCTCCCGCCTCCACACCGGCGAACCGCTCCTGAACATCACCGCGCCGACTTCCGTCAACGACGCCAACACACGCCTGGCCGCCGTCAAGGGCAACATGCTCCACATCAAGCTGACCATGGAACGAGGCACCGCCGACACCTTCGGCCTCGACGTACTCCGCAGCCCCGGAGACGAAGAACGAACCCGCCTGTTCTACGACGCCCCCGCAGGACAGATGGGCGTCGACCGAACACGATCCGGGAACAACTCCAGCGCCGAGCCCAACTTCGGCATCCACAAAGGGCCGCTCACGCTCTCAGGCGGCACCCTGACACTCGACGTGTTCCTCGACCGCTCGATGATCGAGGCATATGCGAACTCACACAAGTCCATCACCACCCGCGCCTACCCCTTCCGGCAGGACTCCCTCGGCCTGCGACTGTTCGGGGACGGCAGCGTCATCAAGTCCATGACCGTCTGGAAGATGGGCAACATGACTGACTGAGGAAGCACCGTGCGCTTTCTCGTGCGCACGCACTGACGTGCCGTGTCCACCGGGGTGTGATCCGGTGGGCGCGGCACGATCTGTCTGTGTGCGGCGGTTCAGAGCTGAATGGGCGTGGACCAGCAGTTGGAGGAGACGCAGCGGCGAATCTGGATGCCGCGGCATTGATTGAGATGGACGGCGAAGCGGGCTGCTGCCGCCTCGACCCACCCCTGGACTACCCCTCTCGTGCGGCAGTCACAGGCCTGATGGTGCCGATTCGACTCCGGGACTAAGTTCCGGTCGGTGGGCGTGTGTTGGGGTTTACAGCACGCGCAGGGCTTGGCCTGTGTCCCGCTCGCGGCGGGTGAGCGCGTGCAGTACGGCCTGGTCGCCGTGCCGGTCACGAGCGGCTGCGACGAGCACGTCCACTGCGATGGCAAGGACGGCGTCGGGTGCCGGGCACTGGGTGCCCACGCTCAGGGCGAGGTCCTCGAGGTGCACCGTGAGTTCAACACAGCGGGTCTGCAGGTAGCCGTCGAGGAGCATCTCCTCGCCCGGCCGGTGAAGAATTGCCACCCGCCGGTCGCCAGGCTCACTTTCGAGCCGTTGCGCCAGCCGCTCCCATGCCGCACGGGTCTTTTCAGCCACTGCGGTGGGGCCGGCAGCAGCAGTTTCCTCGCTTCGGGCACGTACCCCGGCGTCCAATGCTGAGTCAGGCACTGACGTGCCGACGAGGCGTGCGTAGTACCGCACCGGCGTAACCGGCTCCGCGACGCCCACCGGTCCGTTGAGAAACCACTCGACCTGCAGGATGCTGCGTGCGAGGTGACCGGCCAGAGCGCCCACCGACATCCCGGCGAGGACGGACTCGTCCCCCCAGCGGCGGGCCACTTCTTCCGTGGCCAGCAAGTGCACTGCCCTCTCGGCGGCCTGTGAATACGCATGCGCGAGATCAGCAACCCGCACGCGGGCCTGGTTGCGGACGCCTGGCACGTCGCCCGTGCCGGTAGCTCCTACCAGGGCATGGTCGACGCTCTGCCCATGGAGCACGTCTTCGTCGTGGAACTCGACGACGCCGACGAGCAGGTCTCGGCACGTTGTGGGAGGACACCATCGACCGGCGCCGGATGCCCGGTGACGGTGCCCTGGACACTGCCGCCTTTATCGCCGCCATGCACGACGCCGGCTGGCGGGGCCACTGGGGCGTGGAGATCATCAACGCGTAAGGGCACAGCACATGAGCACCAGCTACAGCGTCGGCAGCCTCTCGTCCGTCTCGATCAACCGCCGTCTAGCACTCGCCCTGGAAAAGCTCGCGGAGCTGCCGTTCTACAGCCAGAACTACGAGGCACCCGACGCCGCGACCGAGTACCGGGATGCCGTCAGCAAGGCGGACGGCATCCTCATCGTCACTCCCGAGTACAACCGGTCGATCCCCGGCGTACTCAATAACGCGCTCGACTAGGCGGGTCGGCCCAAGGGGCAAGCCCCGCTGAGCGGCAGGCCGTCCTACGCGGTGGGTGCATCGATTGGCGCGATCGGCAGCGCCGTCGCGCAGCAGCACCTCCGCTCGATCCTGTCGTTCCTCGCGTCCCCGGAACTCGCCCAGCCCGATGTGTGTCTGCACGCGAAGCCGGGGCTCATTGCCGAGGACGGCCCGGCGGCGCGAGGGCCACTGACACGGGCTGCGGCGCCTGACTGCTCGACCCAGGCAGCCTCAGTCTTCGCTGGCGGAACTCGGTCGCTGCCGTCCCATCCCGATCGCAGGCGTGGCTCCGGAGAACCAGGCAGGCCGGCACTGCGGGGGCACCAGAGGCCTTAGCTGGCCAGTCAGAACCGAACGGCTCGAGTCCCGCACCCCGCGCCCAACAATAGAGGGGGCGCCCACGACACCCTTCCCTGACGTCCCGTCAGCGAACTCAGCAAGAGGTCAGCACGACCCCCGCTGAAGACCGCCCCGAACCGCCAAGAGGCGCCAAGATCACCAAGGCGGCAAACCGTCTATGAGCTGGGAAAACGCAGGTAGCAGACTCAGTGCTAGCATCACTTGCCAGCACTCGTGAAGATGGTGCACAACGGCATCGAGTACGCGGACATGCAGCTGATCGCGGAGGCGTACCACCTTCTGCGGTCCGTCGCCGGCTACTCCCCCGCGCGGATCGCGGAGACATTCCGCTCCTGGAACACCGGCCGCCTCGACTCCTATCTGATCGAGATCACGGCCGAGGTGCTCGCCCACACGGACGCTGCCACCGGCAAGCCCTTCGTCGACGTCGTGCAGGACCAGGCGGAGCAGAAGGGAACCGGCCGCTGGACGGTGCAGATCGCGCTCGACCTGGGAGTCCCCGTGTCCGGCATCGCGGAAGCCGTCTTCGCGCGCTCCCTGTCCGGGCCCGCCGACCTGCGCGAAGCCGCCCGCGGCCTGCCGGGCCCGACACCTACCGCACTGCCGGAGGCCGAGGCCGCGGCGTTCGCCGACCGCGTCGAGCAGGCGCTGTACGCGTCCAAGATCGTGTCGTACACCCAGGGATTCCACCAGATCAGGGCCGGCGGCGAGGAGTACGGCTGGGACATCGACCTGGGAGGGGTGGCGGCGATCTGGCGGGCCGGGTGCATCATCCGCGCGGCGTTCCTGGACCGGATCCGGTCGGCGTACGACAGCCGCCCCGACCTTCCGAGTCTTCTCTCCGACAAGCAGTTCGCCCAGGAGATCGGCGCGGCCCAGGACGACTGGCGCGCGGTGATCGCCGAGGGGGCACGGCAGGGCGTGCCGACTCCCGGCTTCGCCGCGGCGCTCTCGTACTACGACGGGCTGCGGGCCGAGCGGCTGCCCGCGGCGCTCACCCAGGGTCAGCGGGACTTCTTCGGGGCGCACACCTACCGGCGTACCGACCGCGAGGGTTCGTTCCACACGCTCTGGGGCGGCGACAGGTCGGAGACCACGGCCGGCTGAGGAGGCCGCCCGTCGCCCGGCCGGGCCGGTCCGGCGTGCGGCCTGGAGCGTGGTGTGGATAAGTGGCAGGGAGCCCCGTCCATCTTCCACGGAGTGCGCGCATGTCCGACGCCGTACCGGAACCCGTTGTTGTCCAGCCCGTCGTGGCGCCGCTGACCAGTGCCGCAGTGGTTCTGGTCGCGACCATCGAGCCGGGCGGAGAATCCGCCGTACGTGACGTGCTGCCCGATCTCGCGGCGTTCGCGCGATCGATCGGCTTCCGGGTGCCGAGCGCCGGACTCGCGTGTGTGACGGGCTTCGGATCGGACGCCTGGGACCGGCTCTTCGCCGGCCCCAGGCCGGCCCACCTCCACCCCTTCCAGGAGTTGCGGGGCCCCGTCCACCGTGCGCCGGCCACACCGGGCGATCTGCTGTTCCACGTCCGCGCCGAACAGATGGACGTCTGCTTCGAGTGGGCCTCTCAGCTCCTCGGGCGCCTCGGCGGTGCGGTGAAGGTCGTGGACGAGGTCCACGGCTTCCGTTACTTCGACCACCGGGATCTGCTCGGTTTCGTCGACGGTACGGAGAACCCGGTGGGCGACGACGCGAGGGCCACAGCCATGGTCGGCCCGGAGGACCCCGCGTTCGAGGGCGGCAGCTACGTCGTCGTGCAGAAGTACCTGCACGACCTGGCCGGCTGGAACGGGCTGAGCACAGAGCAGCAGGAACGGATCATCGGCCGCACGAAGTTCACCGACATAGAGCTCGCCGACGACGTCAAGCCCGCGGATTCGCATGTCGCCCTGAACACCATCACCGAGGACGACGGCACCGAACGCGACATCCTGCGCGCCAACATGCCCTTCGGCAGCTTCGAACAGGGCGAGTTCGGAACGTACTTCATCGGGTACGCGGCCGACCCCGGGGTCACCGAGCAGATGCTCCGCAACATGTTCCTGGGCAGCCCGCCCGGCACCCATGACCGCATTCTCGACTTCTCGACGGCGGTCACCGGCTCGCTCTTCCACGCCCCCAGCGCCGGCTTCCTCGACGCTCCTCCGCCGCCGCCCTCCGGCGCCGGGACCACGGCCGTCCCCGAGCCGCAGTCCCCGGAGCAGCGCTCCCCGGCCCCGGCGGTGGTCCGCGACGGTTCGCTGCGTATCGGCAGCCTGCAAGAAAGCGCACCGCGATGAACAACCTGCACCGTGAGCTCGCCCCCGTCACCGACGCCGCCTGGGAGCAGATCGAGGAAGAGGCCAGACGCACCTTCAGCCGTCATGTGGCCGGCCGCCGGGTCGTGGACGTCAGCGACCCGCAGGGACCGGGACTGTCGGCGATCGGCGACGGGCACCTGCGGGACATCGACCCGCCCACACCCGATGTGATCGCCCGCGCCCGCACGGCGACACCGGTCATCGAGTGGCGGGTGCCGTTCACCGTGACCAGAGCAGCCGTCGACGACGTGGAACGCGGCTCGGAGGACAGCGACTGGCAGCCGGTCAAGGACGCGGCCCGCACCTGCGCGTTCGCCGAGGACATGGCCGTCATCGACGGGTACGCGGCGGCCGGAATCACGGGTCTGCGGGACGGCTCCTCGCACCCCCCGCTGCCGCTGCCCGCCGACGCGAGGGACTATCCGACCGCGGTGAGCCAGGCCCTGACCCGGCTGCGGCTCGCGGGCGTCGACGGGCCGTACCGGCTGCTGCTCGGCGCCGACGCGTTCACCGAGGCCACCGAGACCTCCGACCACGGCTATCCGGTGGCCACCCACCTGGCGCGGCAACTCGACGAACCCATCCTGTGGGCGCCCGCCGTCACCGGCGGGGTACTGCTGTCCACCCGCGGCGGCGACTTCGAGCTGTGCCTGGGCCAGGACCTGTCCATCGGATACCTGGACCACGACGCCTCCAGCATCCGGCTCTACTTCCACCAGGCGTTCACCTTCCGGATGCTGACGCCCGAGGCCGTCGTGCCGCTCATCGCCTGAAAACGCCGACCTGCGAGGCTCCCATCAACGACACCCGCCGTACGCCACCGTCGGCTCCCGCGGCAACCGAGGGCTCCCTCCGCGCACCGCGTTCCGCGAGATTCGCCGAGGTGCTCCGCCTCGCGGTGGCGAAGGGTCTGCTCGGAGAGCAGCGCCCCCTCGCGGGCTTCCTCGACGCCGACGGGATACGCGACTCCGTCGACGCGCTGCGGGACGCCTTCGCCGCCGAGCAGGGCGTACGGGTGCTGCACACCTTCGCCGCGAAGGCCGCCTCACTGATCCCGGTGCTGCGGCTGCTCGCCGACTGCGGCATGGGCTGCGAGGTGGCGGGCCCGGGCGAACTGAGGCTCGCGGTCGAGGCCGGTTTCGCCCCGGCACACATCGTCCTGGACTCGCCCGCCAAGACCCGCGACGAGCTGAGACTGGCGCTGGCGCTCGGTGTCGCCGTGAACGCGGACAGTTTCGGTGAGATCCGCCGTATCGAGGAGCTCCGCTCACCGGGCTCGGCGTCCGTCCTCGGGCTTCGGGTGAACCCGCAGGTGGGGGGCGGTTCCATCGGAGCCATGAGCACGGCGACGGCCACGTCGAAATTCGGCGTGGCGCTGCGTGACCCCGGCGCACGGGAGCAGGTCGTGCAGACCTTCGCCGAGCGTCCCTGGCTGACCAGGCTGCACGCCCACGTCGGCTCGCAGGGCTGCTCGCTGGAGCTCATCGCCGCGGGCATCGCCGAGACGTACCGGCTCGCCGAGGAGATCAACGAGGTGCTGGGCACGCGCCGGATCACAGGGATCGACATCGGGGGCGGGCTGCCGGTCAACTTCACCGACGACGAGGTCCGCCCCGCCTTCACGGACTACGTGGCGGCACTCCGTGCCGCGGCTCCGGGCATCTTCGACGGGCGCTATGACCTGGTCACCGAATTCGGCAGGTCCCTGCTCGCCAAGAACGGCTTCATCGGGGCACGCGTCGAGTACACGAAGGACGCCGGCGGCCGCCGCATCGCGCTCACCCACGCGGGGGCGCAGATCGCCACCCGCACGGTCTTCATGCCCGACGCCTGGCCACTCCGGGTCGGTGCCTTCGACGGGGAGGGCCGCCCCCGGAGCGGGCCGCCGGTGGTCCAGGACATCGCGGGGCCGTGCTGCTTCGCCGGGGACATCGTGGCCCACGCCCGTGAACTCCCCGAACTGCGGGAGGGCGACTTCGTGACCCTGTACGACACGGGGGCGTACTACTTCTCCACCCCGTGGGCCTACAACAGCCTGCCCCGGCCGGCGGTGTACGGCTTCGCGGGGGAAGCCGGCGGTCTGCGCTTCGCCCCGGTGCGCGAGGCGCAGTCACTGGACTCGGTGGCGGCGGAGAGCGGGCTGCGCCACGCCGATGCGCTGAGGGAACTCCGCACGAAGCCGTAGGAGCTCCGGCTCACCCCGCCGGCTGGGGCGAGGGCTCCGGCTCGGGTACCGGATCGGGGTTCGGGTTCGGCGGCTGCGGAATCGGGTCGGGCGCGGGGCCGGGAGGCACAGGGCCCGGCGGTACGGGCGGCGGGGAGGGCACGGGTGTCGGCGGCCCCGGCACGGGCGGGGGCGTCGGCGCGGGCGGTACGGGGGCGGGATTCGGGTGCGTCATCTCGGTCCTCCAACTGCGACGAACACGACGAGTGGATCCGGACGAGTGGATCTCATATCCACCGTCTCCCCGTGCGGCTGCCCTCGCCTGCCGAGTCCATACGTACACACCGCGACTCCTGTCCACGGAAGCCGCCCGCCCGCCCTCAGAACAGCTCGGGATGCGACCCGAGCTGCCGCTCGGCTCCCCGAACCAGCTCGTCCGGGGCCTGACACGCCTGCTCGGGATGACGCCGGGCCCACGTGACGATGTACGGGCAGAGAGGAACGACGGGAACCCCCTCGCGGCCCGCCATGGCGTAGAACTCCCGCGCGAGGGCACCGGCGATGCCCTTGCCCTCGTGTTCCGGCTCGACGACGGTGTGCACGGCGACGAGCGCACCGGGCTCGGGGTGCATCACGAAATACGCGACGGCCCCCACGGCCGAGCCGTCCTCGTACGCCACCAGTTTGCCGTTCTCGCGGTCGTCCCGGATCTCCACTGCGGTGTTCTCTGCCATGGCGGGTGCTCCCTCGTACGGTGGGCGCGGGCGGATCAGCTCCGAGCGGGAACGGCCTGCGGGCTGCGCTCGGTGCGCGTACCCGGCACGGGGGCGGATGCGTCGGCTCCCAGGGCAACGATGCGGTTCCCCGCGTCGACGTGCACGACACTCGGCACGAGAGCACGCGCCTCGGCGTCGTCGACCTGGGCGTAGCTGATGAGAATGACCAGGTCACCGGGGTGCACGAGGTGGGCCGCTGCGCCGTTGATCCCGATGACCCCGGAGCCGCGCTCCCCCTCGATGACGTACGTCTCCAGTCGGGCGCCGTTGTCGATGTCCACGATGTGCACGAGCTCGCCGGGCAGCAGATCCGCGGCGTCCATCAGGTCGGCGTCGACCGTCACTGAGCCGACATAGTGCAGGTCGGCCTGGGTCACGGTGGCTCGGTGGATCTTGGACTTGAACATTGTACGCATCATCGGGGGACTCCCACAAGTAGGCTCCCTGCCTGCGTTTTTGCAGGTCAAGGGCGGTGCGCCCACAGTACAACGAGTCGCAGGCCCGGTCAGCTTCCCCAGGTTTTTCAGGACCCATGCTGACCACTTGCCGACTATCCTGACGCACCATCAGGTGATGGCAGAAGGGCATCGCGCGCCCTCCCGGCCCCACCACCGGGACCCCACAAGCCTACGCAGCGCTCCCCCGCGGGCGTCCGTGATCACCGTCACTCCGATGGGCCGGCAGGGCTCCCACGCCGCAGGCCATCAGGCGGCTTCGGCATCCGGGTGCCGGACGGGGGCAACGCGCTCGCGACGCCCATGTAATGCCCATGCCGAGTAGACAGCGTGATGCGTTATGGGACATGTGCCAGGTCTCTGTGACCGATATGCACCGGGCCATGAAGTGCGATAGGCCCTGGTGGTGACCCTCTCCAGGGGGCGGGGGCCACCATCCGTTCAGTCAGCTTCCGTACCGCTCAAGCACGCAGGAGCTTGGGTAGCTGTAACCGGAGGAGACCCCCCGGCCTCGCGCTCATCCGTGAGCTGGCGGCCTGCGGGCACCGGGTCACCTACGCCAACGATCCGTTCGTGGCCGACCGGATCGAGTCCGCCGGTGCGGAGTGGGTGCCCATATGGGCGCGGCGACGGGACATGGGCGATCACTCGTTTCCGACGCGGGACGGGTGCGGGCGCGTGTGGCGAGGACGCGGTGTCAGGGCTGGTCGATCTGCACGGCGGCCTCCTCCAGCTCGGTGACGGTCCCCGACATGATCGTCCGTACATGCCGGGTGATGTGCTGCACGGGCCAGTCCCACCAAGCCACGGCGAGGAGCCGGGTGATGTCCGCAGCGTCGTAGCGGGTGCGGATGAGCCGGGCAGGGTTGCCGCCGACGATGCCGTAGTCGGGGACGTCGCCGGTGACCACGGCGCCGGCGGCGATGATCGCGCCGTGCCCGATGCGTACGCCGGGCATGACCGTGGCGCCGTGGCCGAACCACACGTCGTTGCCGACGACCGTGTCGCCCCGGCCGGGCAGGTCGGTGATCAGGTCGAAGTGCTCGGCCCACGAGCCCCCCATGGTGGGGAACGGGAAGGTGGAAGGGCCGTCCATGCGGTGGTTGGCGCCGTTCATGATGAACCGGGTGCCCGTCCCCAGCGCGCAGTACTTGCCGATGACAAGCCGCTCGGGACCGTAGTGGTACAGGACGTTGCGCGTCTCGAACGCGGTCGGGTCGTCCGGATCGTCGTAGTAGGTGAAGTCACCGACCTCGATCAGCGGCGACTTCACCAGCTGCTTGAGCAGAACCACGCGCGGGTGCTCGGGCATCGGGTGGAGCACGGTGGGGTCAGCGGGAATGGGCGGCATCGTGAGGGCGGTTCCTCTCCAGTGGGGATGTGTCCCGGATACGGCAGAAACGGGCAATGGGATGATCTTGGTCTAGTTCGGGCTGCTCGCGGATGCCTCATTCAAGATGGTGACCTCATCTGGATCGGTGGAACGTTGCGGCGCCACGGAGCCTTCCGCGGGCTCGGACCTCGCCAGCCACAGGCCGGTGAACACGGCGGTGGCCAAAGTGACGACGCCGGCAGCGAGGAAGGCGCTGTTGAGGCCGGTCTCGAAGGAGGCGCCGCCGGATTGCCGGGTGCGGACGATGGCTCCGAGTACCGCCACGCCGAGCACCGCGCCGATCTGCCGGGTGGTGCTGCTGACGCCTGACGCGAGGCCGCCTTCCTGCGGGCCGACTGCTTGGATTGCGGCTCCCGTCAGTGGGGACATCGTCAGGGCGAAGCCGATGCCGACGACTCCCAGCCGCCACCACACGTCCCCGTAGCCGGTGTCGGCGTGCACCATTCCGAGCGCCAGCAGTCCCAGGCCGGCCAGGGCCAGGCCGATGGTAACCACGATTGTGAAGCCGTACCGGGCGGCGAGCCGGCCCGCGTACGGGCTGACGATCACCATGCCGAGGGACATCGGCAGGGTCTGCAGGCCGGCGCGCAGGATCGAGCTGCCCTGGACGTACACGAAGAACTGGGAGAAGAAGAACGACGAGCCCATGAGCGCGAACCCCACCACGACCATGGCGGTGTTGGACACGGTGAACAGACGCTGCCGGAACAGCCTCAGCGGCAGCATCGGAGCGGAACGACGCGCTTCGACGGCGACGAAGGCGGCGAGGAGGATCACCGCGGCGGCGAAGCTTCCCAGGATCACCGGCGACGTCCATCCGCGGGCACCCCCCTCGATCAGTCCGTAGGTCAGCGCCCCCACCCCCATCACGGACAGCACCGTCCCCGGGATGTCGATCGCGGGGGCGCTCGGATTGCGGGCCTCTTCAAGGCTGCGCAGACCGAGCAGCAGAAGGACCACGCCGATGGGCAGATTGACCAGGAAGATGGCGGGCCAGCCGAAGGCATCTGTCAGCACGCCGCCGGCCACGGGGCCTGCGGCCAGACCGATTCCGCTGAATCCGGCCCACAGCCCGATCGCCTTGATCCGTTCTTGCGGTACGGGATAGGCGGCGGCGAGCAGGGCGAGCGAGGCAGGGCTCAGCGCTGCGGCCCCGATGCCCTGCAGCACCCGGCCGACGACCAGCCAGCCGAGCGAGGGCGCGAGGCTGCACAGCACCGACGCGGCGGTGAACACCGCCACGCCGGTCAGGTACACCCGCTTGCGGCCGAACCGGTCGGCGAAGACACCGCCGGACAGCAGCAGCATGGCGACCAGCAGTACGTACGCGTCGACGATCCATTGCAGACCGGTCAACTGGGTGTGCAGCCGGTGCTGCATATCGGGCAGCGCCGCTCCAACAATCGTGTTGTCGAGCAGGACCATGAATTGGCCTAAGCAGGTCGCCGTGAGCAGCACGGCCCGGCTTGATCGACTGCCTACGGTCGCAGGCGATGCAGCCATGGGGATTCCTCTCGATCGTCAGTTACGCCCGGCCATGGCCGACAAGGGTGGCGATGCACCTGAGCGCTCTAAAGCAGCCATCGACTGCGTTAGGTGACTGTAAGGGGGGCGTCTCGCAAACGCAAGTCATGACTGCGTTAAGGTGGGGGGCATGAACGAGCGACAGCGAGCCCAGCGGCCCGGCGGGCGCAGCGCCCGCGTCGGCGCGGAGGTGCACCAGGCCGTCACCGACCTGATCAGTGAGCGCGGCTACGGCAACTTCACCGTCGGCGAGGTCGCAGCCCGCGCGGGCGTAGCCGACAGCAGCATCTATCGCCGGTGGGGCAGCCTGGAAACCCTGCTCACCGACGTGGCGCTCACCCGCCTCAACGCGCAGTCGCCGATGCCCGACACCGGGAGCCTGGCCGGCGACCTGCGCACCTACGCAGCCAACGTGGCCCGCGAGATCACCGGGCCCGACGGTGTGGCGGTGGTGCGCCTGGCCGTCGCCCTGTCGAGCAACGGTCAGCAGGGCCTGCGGGCTGGTGACGACCTCCGCGCCGAACGCATGCGGCAACTGCAGTCCATGCTCGATCGCGCCCGCGAACGTGGCGAGCAAGCACCCGACGCGTTCGGCGTGCTGGACCACATCCTGGCCCCGATGTATATCCGCGTCTTGTTCGGCATGGAGCTCACCCCGGACTACGTCGACGGGCTGGTCGACCGAATGCTGTGACCTCACCCCCGGTCCCCGGGATCAGCCCTCGGACGCGGTGCCAAGGCTCCGTGCTCGCCGACACCCGCCCGGCCGGCTCGGGCATCCGGCCCTTGGCCGGCTCACGCGGCCCCGCTGAATCCGTCGGCCGGCGGGCCGTCGCCGCGGATCGGGGTGAAGTCGACGTCCAGGCGCGGGTCGTAGGCGTCGGGTTCGTCGGCGAGCTCGCGGGTGGAGTATTCGCCGAAGCGGCGGATGTGCTCGGTCAGATACGGCGATACCTGCGCCAGGTCCTCCGGGGCGACCTTCTCTCCTTCGTCCAGCAACTGGCGGACGATTCGTCGATGTCGGGGTGCCGGTAAGAACGCTGTCGCCGGCCGCGAACGACGAGCGTCACGTGCGGCGACGCGCGGCGGGGTCGCGTTCCGCGACGTGACGGGCGACCGCGTCGACTCCGGGACGGGCGTATCGCGCCAGGGAACGGACCGAGGAGTGGCGGGAGCGGGCCAGCAGCGTTGGGGTTGAGGTGCCGCCCTCGGCGTCGTATGTCGGGGCACTGTGGCGTAGCCGGTGGAGTGCCCAGCCGCCCCAGGTCCTCGATGTCCTCAGGTGAGGCGCGGGGGTTGGCCGGCAACGGGGGATGGACCGGTCTCTCCCCAGTCGGCGATGTGACCTGGGAAAGCGGGCGGAAACGCTAGTCGATCAGGACATCGGCGATGATGATCATCAGGCCGATCAACATGTCCAGGCTCCCCGCCCGGCACGACGACGGCCATCCGTACCCGGCGATGCGGGCGGCCCAGGTACCCCAGCCGAACAGAGCGACGGTGTTGAGCAGCAGGGCTGTGTCCACAGCCGTGGCTTCTGACCACCACCCGGCTACCACGGCAAGCAGTATCCCCACTGTCGGCAGCACGGCGGCGACCAGTGGCCACTCCGCAAGCACCAACCGCAGTCTGCTCATGGTTGCTGCCCCGTCGGAAGACGCACGCTGGGCGATGACGTGCGCATACCCATGGGCGGCGGCCGCCGCCAGCGCGGTGAGCAGTACCCACAGCGCGTCCTGACCGGGATCGGCGTTCTCGTCCGTCACGTCCAGCGCAGCCACCAGGGCGCTGGCCAGCACCAGGCCGTAGATGGCGCTGAACAGCGACTGCTCCGGCGGCCGGTGCCGCAAGATCCACCTTGAGGCGACGCTCTCGGGGCGGACGTGGTTGGCGCGGGGCATCGCATCGCCTCGGTGCGGGAAGAGGGCTGGGTCCGCACATGCTCACCCGCGTGGCGTCAGGGAACACGACGCCACGCGCTGCTCGCATGGTTGTTGTGCCATAAGAGGGGCCAGCAATGCGATCCGCCGCTTCCTCACCACGATCGGGGCCGCCACGTGACGGCCCACCGCCGGCCCCTTCCCGCCTCGCCGATGTCCGGGCCGCGATCGAGTGTCTCGCCGCCGAGACGGGCCGGAGCCTCAACGTGCTGACCCTCGCCACCCGCCTCGGCCTCACCAACACCACCTTCCGCCGCAACTTCCCCGACATCTGCACCCAGCTGACAGACATCCCGTGTCAGCCGCGCGCTCCTGACGCGCCGACGCCTACATCAAGGCCAGGGCCGACAACGACCGGCTCCGACACGAAAACCGCGACCCGGCAGAGCAGCTCGAACTCGCCATCGCCGCCATACAACACCTCACCATCGGCAACGACCGCCTGCGAACCGCCCTCCACGACGCCCGTTCGGTCACCCCGCTGCCCCGCCGCCCGCGTTACTGACAGAGGGCCCCGGCTGAGCGAGGGCGGCTGGAGGCGCATCCGCACGCCCTCATCTCGCCGGTGGTCGAGCATCTCTTCGCTGATGAGTTGGAATGGCCGGACAAGACGAAGTCACGCCGTCTCCCGCACCTCTGCCCCAGCCTGAGGCCCGATCGTCCCTGCCGGGCCGGTCGTCCGATGCGTTGGCGCCGGTCACGGCAGGGACACGCGCAAGTGACGTGTGGAGGCCCGCCGCAGGCGGCCGAGTGCGGTCCCGACCCCGGACCCCGGCGGTGTGCCGGTCGGACACCGCCGCCGGCGCCCCTCCCCGAAGGCTGCGACCTCATGGTGAGGGGCCGAGCGCCGAGGCCACGGGTCGGTCTCGACCCTTGCCTCTTCGCCCACCGTGTGGAACCTTTACGTCATCGAAGTATGGAAACGTTTCCACGAGGAGGTGGGGCGATGACCACGATCAAGGACGTCGCGGCCAGGGCAGGGGTCGCGCTGGGAACCGCATCACGGGTACTGAGCGGCAGCAGTCAGACCTCCGCCGATTCCCGGGCCCGGGTGCTCGCCGCTGCCGCTGAGCTCGGTTACGTCGCCCACGGGCCGGCCCGGTCCCTGCGGCGGGCTCGGACCGATGTGCTGGGGCTGCTGGTGTCGGACATCCGCAACCCGTTCTTCTCCGAGCTGGCTCACGCAGCCGAACAGGAGGCGCGCCGGCACGGATTCACCGTGCTTCTGGCCAACGCCAACGAGGACGCCGAGCAGGCCGATGCCTACCTGCGGACCTTCGCCGGCCAGCGCGTCGACGGCCTGCTGTTCTCGCCCCAGGACAACATCTCGCCGCAGCTCGCCGCCACACTCGCCTCGGGGACGCCGCTGGTCTTCCTGAACCGGACGGTCGAGGGCGTCGACGCACCGCTGTACGGCACGGACAACGCCCAGGGCGTGCAACAGGTGCTCTCCTGGCTCGAACGCCGAGGCCACCGCGACGTCGCGTTCATCGGCGGACCGGACACGATCTCCACCGGCGCCGAGCGCCGCGCCGCCTACGTCGCCGGCCGGGCCGCACACGGCATCAGCACTGACGACCGGCTGCTCGACGCCGGTGACTTCCTGGCCGGCGGCGCTGCCCAGGCCATGGGCCGCGTCATCGACCGCGGCGTGCCGTTCACCGCCGTGTTCGGCGCGAACGGCCAGACCACCCTGGGCGCGGTGCGCGCGCTGCGGGAGCGGCTCGGCGCGGAGCAGGCAGCCCGCATCGAGGTCGTCTCCTTCGACGACCTCGACTGGTTCGAGTTCACCTCACCGCCCATCAGCGCGGTCCGTAACGACGCCTCGGCGATCGGCCGGCTCGGTGTACGAGGACTCATCGATCTCCTCGCCGGCCGCCAGGCAGTCGGTCAGCGCATCGCGACCACCTTCACCGACCGAGCGGTGAGGGGCACCGGTTGATTGTCCCGGCCCCCGCGCCTCCCGCCGGAGCCGCACCGACACGTCCCCGGCCGCCGACAACGGCCTGAACACCTGAGCCTGTCGCGCTGCCGCCGCTGCCGGCACGAGCAGCGGGAACAGCCGCCCCGCCCAGCGAGCGCCGAGGCGTCCGCGGCTGACGCGGGACAGTACGCCCTACTTGAAAGGAACAAGCCATGAAGGTCGCCCTCGGCGCAGATCACGCCGGTTTCTCACTGAAGGACGCCGTGCGCGCGGCTATCGAGGTCCTCGGGCACGAGGTGATCGACTGCGGCACTTACAGCGGTGACCCCGTCGACTTCCCTGACATCACCCGCTCGACCTGTGAGGCGGTGCTCGGCGGATCGGCCGATCGGGCCGTGCTCGTCTGCGGCACGGGCCAGGGAGCCGTCATGGCCGCCAACAAGCTGCCTGGCATCCGCTGCGGTCTCGCCCACGAGCCGTACTCCGCCCACCAGGCCGTCGAGCACGACGACGCCAACGCCATCGCGGTGGGGGCGTGGCTGGTACCGCACGCACTCGTACCCGACATCATGCGCGAGTTCCTCAACGCCGTGTTCGACGACGACGAGGAGACCCGCCGCCGGGTCGCCAAGCTCAACGCGCTCGACGACCTGACCCCGCCCCTCTGACCCTCACCGCCCCGCCTCTCGCGCGGACGGACCGTCCGTCGCGCTGAATGACGCCGAACGCCCGGGCCCGCACGGCCTCGTCAGGCGTCTGTTCGTCATGCCCGCAACCCAAGCCGAAGGACCCGGCCCCGCGCGTGCGGCCGCCTCCTTCTCACTGCGTTGATGCCGGCACCCGGCCGGCGACCCACCAAGGAGACCTTGCATGTCCACCAGCGCCACCGCCGGACGGCGAAGCGTCCTCGGCTCGAAGGACCGCGTCAAGACCGCGGTCGCCGCGGCCTTGGGTACCAGCGTCGAGAACTACGACTTCATCGCCTACGGCACCGCCTCCGCGCTCTACTTCGGCGCGGTCTTCTTCCCCGAGAGCGACCGGTTCGTCGGCACCCTTCTCTCCTTCGCCACCCTGGCCGTCGGTTTCGTCATGCGCCCCCTGGGAGGCGCCGTCGGCGGCTACTTCGCCGACAGGTTCGGACGCAAGCCCGTCCTGGTCACGGCGATGATCGTCATGGGCACAGCTACCTTCCTCATCGGCGTACTGCCCACCTTCGAGCAGGTCGGGGTGCTCGCACCGGTCCTGCTCGTGATCATCCGGATGGTGCAGGGCCTGGCGTTCGGCGCCGAATGGGGCGGCGCGATCACCATGGCCTACGAACACGCGCCCTGGCACCGCCGCGGTATGTTCGCGGCGATCCCGCAGTCCGGCAACCCCCTGGGCATCGCCCTCGCCAGCGGCGTGTTCGCCTTCAGCGACACACTGGAAGGCAGCTGGCAGTGGAGGACGCCGTTCCTGCTCAGTGCCGTCCTGGTCATCGTCGCGCTGATCGTCCGCTCCCGTCTGTCGGAATCCCCCGAGTTCCAGGAAGCCCAGGCCACCGGCAAGACCGAGAAGAACCCCCTGCTGGCGACCCTCGCCGGCGACTGGCGCGGCATCCTGCGCGTCATCGCCCTGCGCGTCGTGGAGTCCTTCGCCTACTACTCCACCGCGACCTACCTGCTCAACTACATCACCGACCGCCACCCCGATCTCCGGCCCGTCGCCCTCGGAGCCATCACCGCCGCCAGCATCCTCGCCATCGCCGTGACCTTCCTGGCCGGCGCTCTCACCGACCGCATCGGACGCCGCCCCATATACATCGCGGCCTGCACCGTGGCGATCCTGTTCGCCTTCCCGATGTACCTGCTCACCAACTCCGCCCAACCCGCCCTCGTGGTCACCGTCTTCATCATCGGTATCGGTCTCATCCACGCCTCGCTCACCGGGACCCAAGGGGCCTTGCTCACCGAGCAGTTCCGCACCGCGACCCGCACCTCCGGCGCCTCACTGGGCTACCAGATCGCCGCGGCCATCGGCGGCTTCGCACCGTTGCTCGCCGCCGCGCTGGTGGGAGCCTACGGCTGGCCGGGCGCTGCGCTGCTCTACCTGGGTGCGGCGCTGATCGGCCTTGCCGGCATCCTCTTGACGAAGGAGACCTGGGGCCGCAGCGAGCGGGAGCGCGTGTCACGGCTCGTGGCTGACGAGAAGACCGGCCGGGCACCGTCGCCGACAGCCGCGCCCCTGCCTGCCTCGTCCGAATCCCGCTGAAGGCGCACCCGACGCGCCGTGCGCCACAACCGCTCCGGTCCGAACAACACAGATTTTGGCGCGCGGCGGCTAAGTAGGCCCGTTGGAGCTGCTTGTTTCCTCTCCGGGAGGGGCTGTTCACTGCGGATCGAGGAGCCCGAGCTCCGGGTCGCCGGGGCGAGACCCGCATAAGCGGCCAGGTGGCGGCGGTCGGGAAGGTACTGCCGTCACCGACCTCGATCAGGATGCGGGCACCGGTCCTGGCTCCGACTCCCGGCATCGGCTCAGGACTTTCGAAAGAGGGTGAGCTTCCAGGAGTTCCTCGATCAGCCCTGCCAGCACCTTGCGCTGGTCGGGGCCGCCGCCGGTGGCCTCAACTGCCCGCATCCACCTCTTCATGGCCCAGAGCCTGAACCTCGGGCCACGAACTCACCATGAAGGAACAGGACTTCGCGCTCAGCTGATGGCCACTCAACTCGGCGCGGCCGACAACCGACACGGCGCGTCCTCCACCCAGCAGGCCCTCTGGCCCTGTTCCTTCCGGCGAGCCTCGTCGGCTGACGCGTCAAGCCTCCTGGGCTCGTCGGGCTGGGCCCTCGGGTGGTGCCTGAACGTCATCCGTTCCAGGGCACGGACCCGGAGCGCGGCGTACCGTGCCGGCGTCTCCTCGGCGGTGTCCTCACCGACCGCAGGTGCCCGAACTCGCGGGCCCGGACTGGGAGATCGCATCGACCTCGGTGAACGGCCACCGGAGGCCTTCGCGTAGGCATCGCGGTCGGAGATCGCCTCATACAGCTTCCTCCGGCCCGCGAGCAGGCTGTCAGGGAACCTGAACTCGCCACCTAAAAAGCTCCACGGCAGGTTGAGACGGCGCACTGCCAGTCATGATCAAGCACACTGAGAGAATAATTTTTTGAGACAGAACTCAAAGTCTCGTGTAGCGTCGCCGCCATGTTCGAGACTGACGAGTCTGATGTCACGCTCGGAGACCGCCTCCGTCGTCGTCGGAAAGCTCTCCACCTAACGCTGCAACAAGTCTCCGAAGCCACCGGCATCACTGTCGGTTACCTGTCGCAGCTTGAGCGCGGGCGCGCCAACGGGAGCGTCAGCACCCTGCAGAAGATTTGCGGTGTACTGAAGCTCAACGTCGGTGATCTCTTCGCGTCCAGCAGTACGCCAACACGGCCGGTTCTGCGTTTCGCGGACGCCACCAGTCGACAGTTCGGCAACAAGGCGTCCAAGTTCAAGCTGACCCCGGCGCATTTCGACCACCTCGAAGTGCTCCTCGGCACCTTTGAGCCCGGCGGCAACACCGGCACGGACCAGTACACGCACGGCGCTTCCGAAGAACTCCTCCTGGTGCTGGAAGGCCAGGTCGAATTACAGGTCGGCACCACAACCCACACCCTCGGCCCGCTCGATTCCGTGAGCTACAACAGTGGTCACCCCCACAAGGTCACCGAACGCACGGGTACACACCCCGCCAAGGTCATGTGGGCCATGGCGCCCCCCACGTACTGACCAGCACACCTCATGTCACGCGTGGCCACGCCCCGTCGGGGACCGGAGTCGCCTGTGCGGGGTGATCCAGGAGCCGCCCCGTTCACGCGCGTCCCACGGGGCCGCAAGAGCCTGACCTTCCACACGATCCCGCTCAGGACCGTCGGATCACCCAACCGCCTGCGGCCACACGAAGCCGGACGGTCGAACTCCCGTTCCGGCACCGGCACATCATGGCGACGTATCACTCGGCAACAGCCCACGATCATCTGACGAGACACCCAAGGAGTTGTTTTGTCCGTTACGTCCCCGCAGCGTGCCCAGAATGCGAAGTCCGGACTCCGGGGCGTCGGAGGGATGGCGTTCACGGAACTCTGGGAACGCTTCTCCTTCTATGGCCTGCAGAGCATCCTCGCGTTCTACCTCCTGGACGCGTTGAGCCAAGGAGGGCTCGCCCTTCCCGCCGTCGCAGCGGTCGGCATCACGGGCGCCTATGGCGGTGCCGTCTACCTGGCCCAGCTGCTGGGCGCTTGGGCCGGCGAGCGCCTTGTCAGCCCCCATACGCTCGTCCTCGGTGGCGGCATCGTCATCACCCTGGGCCACATCGTGCTCGCCGTCGCGCCGGGGCTGCTCGGGCTCGGCACAGGTCTCGTCCTGATCATCCTCGGCACGGGCGCGTTGAAGACCAACATCACCTCCATCGTGGGCTTCATCCTCGCGAGCGAGAGTGCCGCCAAGAAGGACGCCGGCTTCTCGTACTTCTACATGGCGATCAACATGGGCGCCGTCCTGGGCCCGTTGACCACGGGCCTCGCCCAGAATCAGTGGGGCTTCCACGTCGGGTTCGGGCTCGCCGCGGTAGGCATGGTCATCGCCCTCGTCCAGTACGTCCGATCGGCACGCTTCCTGCCTTCTCGTGCCAGCCAGGTCATCAACCCGCTGCCCGCGACAGCACTGCCCAAAGCTCTCTGCATCGCTGTCGCCGCGATCGCGGTCATCACCCTGGCGGCCCTGACCGGCCTCCTCAAGGCCGAGCGGCTCTCCTTGATCGTCACGGTGGGGACCCTCCTCACTGCCGCCGCCTATTTCACGATCATCCTGCGCTCAGGGAACGTGACCTCCTTCGAGCGCCGCCGCGTGAGCTCCTACATCCCACTGTTTCTCGGCGCAGCCCTGTATTTCGGGCTGCTCTTCGCGAAGTTCACCGCAATCTCCCTTCTGGTCAAGAGCCGCGTGGACCTCAGCATCGGCGACTGGTCGTTCCCCGTCGGCTGGATCACCATGATCTCGTCCGCGTCCGGCGTGGCCATGCTCCCGGTCGGCGCCGCCATCTGGAAGAGGATGGGGGCACGTCAGCCGAAGGCCGGTACCAAGTTCGCCATCGGTCTCGTGCAGATAGGCCTGGGCTTCGCGTTCATCCTGGTGATCTCCGCACTGTTCGACGGCACCACAATTCCGTTCTCCTACATCGTCGTGTTCATGTTCATCATGGGCAGCTCCGAGATCTTTGTCGGGCCCATCGGCCTCTCCCTGGCCACGCAGATCGCGCCGAAGGCCTTCACCGCACAGATGGTCGCCATCAACTTCCTCACGCTGGCTCTCGGTTCCTCTCTCTCGGGCCTGCTGGGGCAGTACTTCACCGCCGTCTCGAACAACACCTACTTCATGACCCTCGCGCTCGGAGCAGTCGCTGCGGGCCTGTCGCTGTACGCGTTTCGAAGGCCCATCCACCGCAGCCTGTATGCCGGAATCGAGATCTGATCCACATGCCCACTCCTCGCATCGCCGTGATCGGAACGGGAACCATCGGAGCGCAGACGCTCTGGCAACTCGCCAAGCAAGGCGCCGACGCGACCGGCTACGAACTCTTCAGCCCGGGGCACTCGCATGGAGCCGCCGGCGGCGAAACCAGGCTGTTCCGCCATATCGACGTAGAACACCTGGAGTACCTGCCCATCACCGCCCGGGCGGATCTCATCTGGCACGAGCTCGAAGAGGAGTCCGGACGCACGCTGCGCAACCTGACCGGCGCCCTCGCCATCGGCAGCACCGCCAGCCCCGCAACGCACACCGCGCTCGAGAGCGCAGCCCTTCTCGGCAGCCGCGCCGAGGTGCTCAGTCGCGAGGAAGCACAGCTGCGATTTCCGCAATACCGGCTGCACGAGGACGAGATCGCGATCCTCGACAAGGGCGCCGGCATCATCTTCCCCGAACGCACCGTTCGTGCCGTCGCGGACGCGGCCGTCGCACGCGGCGCACGAATTCTGCGCGAGTGCCGTGTCACGGCCATCAACCAAGTCGGCAGCGAGGTCGACATCGTGGCCGACAACGGTACAGAACGCTACGACCGAGTCGTCGTCGCAGCAGGCGCGTGGACCGCCACCCTCTTGCCGGAGGTGGCACCGTACCTCGCGACGCGGCGCCTCATCTCATCGTGGTACCTGCCCAAAGCTGGAAGCACGCTCGACGGAATTCTCCCCTACTTGCGCACGGAACCCGATTACTCGTACGGGCTGCCGACCGCGGACGGCCTGGCCATGAAGCTCGGCGTCGGATTCCGCGACCACCTGCCCATCAAGTCCCCGGACACCGCGCCCCTGCGCATCACCGGCAGGGACCTCGAGCCCATCCGTGCCGTCGCCCGGGACCTCTTCCCGATGCTGGATGACTACCCGATGCGTGCCCAGGCGTACTTCGAGGCCTACACGCATTCACGCATCGAGTTCATGCGCGAGCACCCGAGCATGCCCTCGGTCTTCGTCTGCGCCGGCTTCTCCGGCAAGGGCTTCAAGAACGCACCGGCCTTCGGCGAGCTGGCCGCCCGAGCGGTCCTCGGCCTGCCGCCGAAGAACGACAGCTCGGCATTCATCCTCAACGCCGAGCATCCGTCCCGCCCAGTATCCGCCTGACCATGTCAGAGGAACGAGAACGAGCGGCTGCCCAGCGTGTGGAGGCCCTGCGGGAGGGGGCGGACCGGGGTTCTCACCGAGTTGCGGGATGCCGAGCTCGACTGGGAGCGTTTCGTTGTCTCACGGGAGACCGGGGGACGCGCGGCGCGGGGAGTTCCCGTATGTGGCACGGAACTTGGTGCTGCCGATCCTGACCGCGGTGGTGACCTGGGGGCGGTTCGGACCGCATTCTTTCCGACGCGGACCGGGCCGCGGCGCCGGTCGCGGCCCGATCTCCCATTCAGCGCCGATCGGCGTCACCTGGTGTCCCTGAGGTGGTCTCGCGCCCAGGCATCGAAGCGGGTGAGGGGCAGACCCAGATCCCGTGCGAACTCGGGGCGGGCGGGCTGGGGCTGTTCGTTGATACGGGCCTGCGCGAAGCCCATGCCGGGCATCCCGGCGGCGGTCGCCTCCTCTTCCGTCATGTCGGGTGCGGCCAGCCCGGTACCCAAAGTTCGGGAGAGGACCGCGGCGATCTCCGTCATCGTCAGGAAGTCACCCGCCAGTTCAAGCTCGACCCTGTCGAACCGCTTCGGCTCGGCGACGGCCGCGGCGGCTGCCGTGCCGATGTCGTCGACCGCGATCAGGGACAACCGGGTCGCGGGCTTCAGCAGGCTCACCAGCCCGCCCTCGACCCCGCGAGGGAACATGATCTGCGCGGAGGGACGGAAGTTCTCCATGAAGAACCCCGGTTTGATGAGCGTCCAGTGCGTGAAGCCCGCCTCACGGACCCGGTCCTGGATCCCGGCCTTGGCGGTGTAGTACGGCTCCATCCAGGCCCACCGGCCCTTGACCCAGCTGACGTGCTGCCCCGCACCGGAGACAGAGGTGTGCACGAACTGCGGGACCCCGGCAGCTCGCGCACCATCGATCAGGTTGCCGGCCTGCGCGACCTCGCCCTCGAACCCACGGCCGTCCATGTCGGGCATCTGGACGGAGAAGACGGCGCGCACTCCCTCGGCGGCCCGGGCGACGGAGCCCCGGTCGTCGAGGTCGCCGGTGACCAGTACGCCGCCAAGCGCTTCGACGGCCTTCGCCCGGGCGGTCGCGGGATTGCGGACCAGTGCCCGAACGGGAATCCCTGCCGTGAGCAGGGCGCGAGCGGTGGCGCCACCTTGCTGACCTGTGGCACCGACGACCAGGACCGGGGCGGACTCAGTGTTCATGATGCTCCTCGGATCACATCCGGACGTAAACGGCGGGGCCCGCCATTTACTTCCGAGTACGATACGGAGGGCCCCGCCACTTAGCAAGCACGGAGATGACGCCATGACGGTCCAGCGCGCGGATGCCCGGCGCAACTACGCACTGATCCTCGCCGTGGCGGAAGAGGAGGTCGCCGCGCACGGAGCCGACGCCTCCCTGGAGCAGATCGCCCGCACCGCCGGAGTCGGATCGGCCACCGTGCGCCGGCACTTCCCCAGCCGCCGGGCCTTGCTGGAGGCCGTGTTCAGCAACCGGATCGACGCCCTGTGCGCCCGTGCCGCGGATCTCGTCGACGCGGATGATCCCCGAGCCGCGCTACTGGACTGGCTGAGCGCCCTCACCACGTACGCAACCTCCGCGCGCGGCATGGCCGATGCGCTGCTCCAGGACGGGACGGCAGACGCGGACCACGTGAATGCCTGCTCGGCACGGCTCGGCGGCGCGGTCGATCCGCTACTGCACCGCGCCGCCCGGGCCGGCGCAGTGGCACCAGAGGTGACCACTGCCGACCTGATCTCGCTGGTCACCGGCGTCGCACTCGCCACGGAGCATCATCCGGAACCCGCGGCCGAAGCGAACAGACTGCTCGCCCTGACGGTACGGGGGATCAGCCCGCAAAGGTGACGATCCTCCCGAACACCTCTCGCGCGTCCATCCTGCGGTGGACCGGCAACGCCTGGTCCAGCGGCAGCCCGCGTGCACCCCCACCGAGAGGTCGCGGGCGCTGGCACTGAAGGTGAGGCGGATGCTTGCGAGGGTGACCTTGCGGAAGCCGATGGGGGTCCAGAGGTTGTCCGGACTGTCATTGGGACTGCGGCGCTCAGCCAGCCAGCTCTCCAAGGAGTGCCCAGGTACGGCGCCGGTCTGCCTCTCCGGCGATTTCGGTCCCCGAGAAGACCACCTCTGTCGCCCCGGCGTCCCGGTAACGTCGCACCTCATCGGCAACGGTCCGCTCGTCGCCGATCACAGCCACATCGACGGCGCGCTGGGCGCCGGAGAGTCCGATTACCCGCGCGTAGGACGGGATCTGCTCGTAGAACGCGAGTTGCTCGGCGGCCTTCTCCCGTACGGAGTCGACCTCGTCGGTGACCACGCCATGCACAAGGGCGACGATCCGGGGCGTGGGCCGGCCAGAGGCCTCTGCCGCAGCGGTGACCGCGGGAACAATGTGTTCACCAAGAGCGCGCGGCCCGGCAAGATAGGGCAGGATCCCATCCGCCAGTTCACCGCTGGCACGCAGCGCCTGGGGTCCCATCGCGGCGACGAGCAATGGCACGCCGGCCTCGGCGCCCGGCACCCGTGCGGGGATCGGTGTCGTCGCGGTGAGCAGTTCACCGTGGAAGTCCGCTGCGCCGGACTCGGTCAACTGCCGTAGCGCGATGAGGAATTCGCGTAGGCGCCCGATGGGCCGTTCGAAGGGGATACCAAAGCCAGCCTCGGTCAGGAGCTTGGTGCCGAGCGCCAGTCCGAGATGGTAGCGGCCGTGCGTGGCCGCCTGGGCGGTCTGGGCCTGGCTGGAGACCAGCAGCGGGTGGCGGCCGAAAACAGGGATCGCCGACGTACCCACGTGCAGGCCGGGCACCTCTCTCCCGACGACCGCCGCGAGCAGAGGCGAGTCGGCACCGAAGGTCTGCCCGAACCAGGCCGACCGCAGCCCGGCAGCCGCGGCCTCATGTGCAAGCCGCACGGACGCGTCGACCTGGTTGTCGGCGTCGGTCGCGTTGAGCGCTACTCCTGTAGTCATGTCAGCGAAAACCGGACCGGCCCGCCACGCATTCCGATCCTTGTGTGACGGCTGCATGTCAGTCGTGTGCACTCGGCCGGAGCTGCAACTCCGGCTCCAGCTCCGACGAACATCAGCGGGGAGGGCGGGTTCTCCCTCAGCTGACCGCAGTGATCGGTGAACAGGGCGACCGGCTCACCGGCGTTGCCACTCCTCGGCCAGCAATTCGTAGGAACGCACCCGGTCGGCGTGGCCATGGGTGATGGTGGTGACAAGCAACTCATCGGCCTCAGTGGCTTCCTGGAGTTGTTCGAGCTGGTCGGCCACACGCCCGGGAGATCCGACGAACTGGGTGTCGACGCGGTCCGCGACCAGCTCCCGGTCGGCGTCGGTCCACACGTGGGCACGGGCCTGTTCGGGGGTGGGGAACTCGATGGCGCCCTCGGCGGTGCGGATGCTGCGGACCCATGGACCGTAGCCGGTGGCGAGTTCGCGGGCGGTCTTGTCGTCCTCGGCGACGACGACATCGGCGGAGACGCTGACGTACGGCTTGTCGAGTACCTCGGACGGCTGGAACGCGGCGCGGTACCCCTCGGCGGCCTCCAGGACGGTGGCCGGGCTGACGTGGTAGTTCGCGGCGAAGCGCAGACCGTTACGGCCTGCGACGTCGGCGCTCTGGCCGCCGCTGCTGCCCAGGATCCACACCTGCACGTCGGCGCCCTCGCCGGGGACGGCGTGCGCCTCGATGCCGGCCCCGGACCGGTACGTACCCCGCAGCAGCGCGAGGATGTCGTCGATCTGCTCACCATAGTCCTGTGGCTGGGCACCCGTTTGATGCAGCAGCTGCTGCTGGAGTGCGATCCTGGGTGAGCCGAGCAGGCGCTCGAAGGAGAACTTCGGTGGGATTCTCAGCCCGTTGGGTGCTCGTCCGTCGACGACGGGAATCGAGATCGGCGAGGACTCCCCGGAGCGCCTGGCGGGACGTCCGCCTGAGCGGCCGAGGCCCAGGTCGAGCCGCCCAGGGTGCAGGGCGTCGATCAGGCCGAACTCCTCCACGGTGGACAGGGCGGTGCGATGGCCGAGCTGTACAGCCCCGGAGCCGAGCCTGATCGTCGAGGTCGCGGAGGCGGTCAGGGCCAGCATCACGGCCGGAGAAGTGCCGGCCACACCGGGGTTGAGGTGGTGTTCGGCGAACCAGTAGCGGGCGTAGCCGAATCGCTCGGCCTGCCTGGCCAGGTCGATGGTGTTGCGAAGCGTCTCAGCAGCGGTGGAGCCGGACGAGATCGGGACGAGATCGAGGACCCCGAGGGGGATGCGGGACACGGCCTGGTTTCTCCTCAGTGTTCGGCGGCAAGGGCAACGGACGCAGGTATGGAACCGGCCGCGCCCTCGGCCGTGGCGTCGGCAGGGCCTTACTCGTGCTCGGCGAGCACCGGCTCCCAGGCGAACGGCGGGTCGGGGACGTCCCGCCGCAGCACGGGGGCGATGTCGGACTGGAAGAGTTCGAGCGAGTCGCGGTGCTGGGCGTCGGTGAGACCACCCGCGTCCGCGTGCAGGTGCAGGACGGTGTGCCCGAACTGCTCGTGGTAACGGTGCACCTTCTCGATCACTTGCTGGGGACTGCCGATCAGCGCCGAACTCCGCTCGACGAAGTCCACCAGAGTCGGGAACACCGGCTCGATGCCCAGCCGCTTCTGGAAGGCGAGATATCCCTCGAACACCGGGCGGTACGCTGCGATCGCCTCCTGTGAGGTGCGGGCAGCGTAGTAGCCCGCTGTCCCCGCGCCGACAGCGATGCGCGCCGGGTCGTGTCCGTAGTACTCCCAGCGCTCGCGGTAGTAGCGGATCAACTCCGCGTACGGCTCGATGGTGTTGGTGACGTTCGCGGAGAAGAGCGGGTCGCCGTACCGGGCGGCCAGGTCGACCGACTCCTTACTCGTGGCGCTGCCGTGCCAGACTCGGACGGGTTGTTGGAGCGGCCTCGGCCACACCTCCGCGTCCTTCAGCTCGGGGCGGAAACGCGTCGCGGCAGTCACCTTGTTCTGCCGCCAGATCCGGCGGAACACCTCATAACTCTCGGCGTTGCGGTCCCACTGGTCCTCGGGCGTGACGTGGAACAGCTCACGCTGGGCTGCTCCGTTGCCCTTGCCTATGATCAACTCCAGCCGCCCGCCGGACAGATGGTCCAGGGTCGCGTAGTCCTCGTAGGCACGCACCGGGTCCAGCAGGCTGAGGGTGGTGACAGCGGTGAACAGCCGGATCCGGGAGGTGAGCGCGGCGATATGGCTGAGGACGACCGGCGGTGAGGAGGAGATGAACGGCCGCTCGTGCCGCTCCCCCACGCCGAAGCCGTCGAACCCCAACTCCTCTGCGAGCAGCGCGTTGTCGATGACCTCGCGGAATCGCTCGTTGGTCGGCTTCTGCACGCCGGTCACCGGATCGGGGGCGTGGGTGATGAGGGTGATGGCCAGGAACTTCATGAGGCTGCCCGCTGACCCGGCGCGTCGGCGTCGGGGTGGGCCAGGCCGAGATGGTCGCGCAGGGTCGTGCCCTCGTACTCCGTACGGAACACGCCTCGCTCCTGTAGCAGCGGGACCACGGTGTCGGCGAACACGTCCAGTCCGCCGGGGGTGATGTGCGGGGCGAGGATGAAGCCGTCGGCGGCGTCGGCTTGGACGAAGGAATTGATGGTCTCGGCGACGGTGGCCGGAGAGCCGACGAAGGCCTGGCGGCTGCCTGTCTCGATGACCAGGTCTCGGATCGACCAGTTGTTCGCGGCCGCGCGCTCCCGCCATTCCCGGGCGATGGCCAGTGGGTCGCGGTACATCCGTACCTGGGCGCGGCCGCGGGCGATCGTGTGCTCGCCGAGATCCGGGTCGATGTCGGGAAGCGGGCCGTCCGGGTCGTACGCGGACAGGTCGCGGTTCCAGACGAACTCCAGGTGCTTGATCGCTGTGGCGCCGCTGACCTGCTGGCGACGTACCTCGCGGGCCACCTCCTGCGCCTCGGCGTCCGTGTCGCCGACGACGAAGGTCGCGGCGGGCAGGATCAGCAGCTGGTCGTGGGCGCGGCCGTGGCGGCTGAGGCGGCCCTTGACGTCGGAGTAGAACGCCTGGCCCTCCTTGAGGGTGCTGTACCGGCTGAAGATCGCGTCGGCGCTGGAGGCCGCGAACTCGCGTCCTTCGTCGGAGTCGCCGGCCTGGAAGATCACTGGACGGCCCTGCGGGCTGCGCGGGACGTTGAACTGCCCTTCGATGTCGAAGTGTTGCCCCTTGTGCACGAAGGCTCCGGCTTGCGCGTCCCGGAGGAAGGTGCCGGTGTCCTGGTCGGCGACGATCTCGTCACCGTGCCAGGAGTCGAAGAGTTCGTTCGCAGTGGCCAGGAACTCCTCGGCCCTGGAGTACCGCTCCTCCTGCGGGAGGAACCCGCCGCGGCGGAAGTTCTCGCCGGTGAAGGCATCCCACGAGGTGACGACGTTCCACGCTGCGCGCCCGCCCGAGAGGTGGTCAAGGCTGGCGAACTGGCGGGCCACTTCGTAGGGCTCGTTGAAGGTGGAGTTGATGGTGCCGGTCAGGCCGAGGTGTTCGGTGACGGCGGCGAGTGCGGACAGCACGGTGAAGGTGTCGGGGCGCCCCACTACGTCCAAGTCGTATATTTTGCCGCCCTGTTCGCGCAGTCGCAGCCCCTCGGCGAGGAACAGGAAGTCAAACTTGGCGCGTTCCGCGGTACGAGCCAAGTGCGCGAACGAGCTGAACTCGACGTGGCTGCCCGCCTCGGGGTCACTCCACACGGTGGTGTTGTTGACGCCGGGGAAGTGGGCCGCGAGATGTATCTGCTTGAGCGGCTTGCCGGTGCCCTTGCTGGTGCTCATGATCGGTGGTCCCTCCGGCTCAGACGGTGGCGTAGCGGTTGGCGGGGCGGGAGAGTCCGAGCAGCCCGCGCAGGGTGTCGGCCTCATAGGCCCGCCGGAAGGCGTCGCGGCGCTGCAGTTCGGGCACCAGGCCGCGGGTGATCGCCTCGAGGTCGTGGCCGATCACGGCGGGACGCAGCCGGAAGCCGGACAGTCCGGCCTGCTGCCACTCCAGAAGCAGGTCCGCCAGCTGCGTGGGCGTGCCGGTGAAGACCTTCGCGTCGCTGGTGTACGCATGGCCCGCGAGGCCGTCCAGCCGGTCCCGGCGGGCCGCCGCCGCTGCGGGTTCGTCGTCGAGGAACACCACCAGGTCGCCGAAGACGTGCAGGGGCTCCCCCGCACGCCCCGCCGCGGCCTGCTCGGTGCGGATCTCGTCGACGATGGCACGGGCCTGGTCGCTGTCGTGCGGGGTGACGTACCCGATGTCTGCCGAGCGTGCGATCAGCCGGTACGGAACGGTCGCGTGCCCCAGTGCGCTGACGACCGGCTGCCCCTGCGGTGGCCGGGGCGTGATGGAGGGGCCCTTGACGCTGAAGTGGCGGCCCTCGAAGTCGATGTAGTGCAGCTTGTCGCGGTCGATGAAGCGGCCGGTGGCGACGTCCCGGATCTCCGCGTCGTCCTCCCAGCTGTCCCACAGGCGGCGCACCACCTCGACGTAGTCGGCGGTCTCGTCGAAGAGTCCGG
This sequence comes from Streptomyces sp. NPDC060209, assembly GCF_042728155.1. Taxonomy (NCBI): domain Bacteria; kingdom Bacillati; phylum Actinomycetota; class Actinomycetes; order Kitasatosporales; family Streptomycetaceae; genus Streptomyces; species Streptomyces sp. NPDC060209. The sequence goes on along the minus strand of NZ_JBHWZS010000014.1, from coordinate 3,060 downwards.
TGATCACTTCCTGGATCTCCGGTGGGTATGCCTCTCCGAAGCGGATGTGCGGGATCGTACGGCGGCCGAAGTGCGCCGCCTCGTTCTGCCGCCCCGACACCTGAACCCGCAGGCCCGCCCGACCGGAACTGACATAGTCCAGGGTGGCGATGGCCTTGGAGATGTGGAACGGCTCCGTGTGGGTGGCGACCACGGTCGGTACGATCCCGATGTGCCGGGTCAGCGGGGCGACGCGCGCGGCGATGAGTACCGCGTCCAGTCGCCCATGCACCTGATCGGTACGCCCGTCGGGCTCCGTGAAGTGCGAGGACTGGAGCCCGAGCCCGTCCTCGATCGTCACGAAGTCGAGCAGACCCTGCTCGGCCTCCGTGATGATGTCGGACCAGTACCTCGCGGAGAACAGGTCCCGGGGCCGGGCTCCCGGCTCGCGCCATGCGGCCGGGTGCCAGCCCGCGCCGTCGAGAGCGACGGCGAGGTGAAGCGCGGAGGACGGGGAAGAAGATGAGGACACGAAAGGGCGCCTTCCTGATTGACCGTACGTGATCGCCGGCCTTCGTCGGGAAGGTTCGGCGGCAGGAGAACGGGTCAGGAACAACAGAGCGCGCCGGCGACACGCTGCAGGTCGATGTGGGCCCGGGAGTACAGGTGGAGACGCCGTCGCGGGGCAAGAACCCTGACAGGCAGGCGGGGCACGGGTGGCATGACAGTCACTTCCGCCCTCCGTCTCGGCGGACCCGAGGGTCTCGCCCGCATCGCGCTTGCGGAACCCGGCCGGGCTCCGCCTGGTCATCACCTGGAGCACCCCGCCGCGCAGGAGGGTTGCCGGTCAGCAAGCCAGGGCTTGACGCTGACACTCATAACCTTCCCCGGAGGCTACGCGTGGCACCTGCCCTGCGCAATGTCCGAAGATCATGGTCATGCTCACATCCACGACGCACAACAACACTGCAACGCCGTCTGTTCCGTCCAGCCGTCCCGAGTGGGGCCGGGCCGGCGGCCGCCTTGCACCAACCGTAGATGCGACGGAGGGAAAGCCCCTCAGCACTGTTGCAGCTCGGGCCTCCGCTCAGCCGGGCTGCTCCCCGGCTGCCGGGGCCTCTTTCGGTGCGTATGCCGCCGCCCAGTCCACGATCTGCACGGCCGCACCCGCGGATTCCAGGCCCTGGCAGTGTGCGTCGTGCCTACGGTCGATGCCGTCCAGGTCGAGGTGGGAGCCGAAGGCGGGGAGCGATGCCAGGCGCCGTGCGTAGGCCCACAGCCGCGGGTGGCCGGCGATGCGGTGCACCGCATCGGCGTCAAGGTGGCGCCGGTGCACGGTGTCCAGTTGCAGCAATGTCACCCACACCTGCACATCGGCCGTGGTCAGTTCGCTGCCCAGTACGTACTCCTGGAACGCGAGCAGCTGCTCGAGCGAGTCCAGCGCGCTGATCAGGGTGGAGAGAGCGGTGTCACGTGCCGTGCCGTCGGTGCCGGGCTGCCCGGCGCGCTGCGCGGCTTCGTTGATGTCCTGCTCACAGAGGTGTCCGATGGTCCCGATCTTCTCCTCGGTGCCGAACGGCTGGAGTGTGGGGCCACAACCGCGGAAGTACCGAGCGAGGTCGTGGAGGATGTCGGGGGTGTGCGTGCTGACGATCCGCCCCGTCCAGCCATCGCTGAGCACAGGCGCCGCAGCCGGGCCGGGGTGCTGGTGCGAACTGGCCTCGTACAGCGGGCGCAGCGTGGCGTGGCTGCCATCGGGGCCGTCGGGCACCGACGGCAGCAGCGTCACCGGGAGGATGTCGTCGAGGCGGAGCAGGCTGTGGGTGACGGCGATCTGCAAACAGGACGGACAGGACAGTGAGAGGTGGAGCCGATAGCGGTGCGGTGCGGCGTAGTAGCCGCTGCGTGTGTCACCGCCGATCCTTCCACGGAAGGAGGGGGTGGTTGTCGAGGGTGCTCCGAGCATGCGTCTCCCTGGTCCAGGTCGCGGTACGCGGGTTGTGTGGGCAGATCCGGTGTTCGGATTCGGGCACGCAGACATGCGGCGGCGTGCAGCGCGGCGGCAACGGCGCGCGACGATGCGCAGAAGGATGGGGAGTCGGATGGGGTGCGCAGGCGCGGGCTAAGCCGCTGCCGATGTCGCCGCTTCCGCCTCAGCCGAGAGGACTCGCCGCGCTGCAGACGCGCAGCAGATCAATGTGGCGACGGGAGGTCAGCAACGGCAGCTGGAGCGCGCAGATCGTGTCCCGCTCTGAACGCCCCATGGTCTCCTGCCCGTTCGCTCACATTCTCCCCTGGAGTGTCGAACCGCTTGCGGGCCTCGTCAAGAGTGCCCACTGACTCCACCGGGAAATCTTGCATGGTGAGAACGGCGGGAACGGTGAGCAGTACGGGCGCCGACGGCTCCGCAGCGGCCCGAAGGCGGGTCCGGGAGCAGGCAGGTCCGCAAGGGGCCTCATGCGGCACGGTCAACTGCGCAGGTGAGCAGGGCGTACGCCGGTCAGAGAGGGACTCCTGCCTGCCGGCGCGATCTCCCGGCCCCGGTCAGGGTGTGAATCGAAAGCGGATCTCCAGCGTCGGATGATCGTGGTTCGTGGCGCGGAGATCTCGCAGACGGGCCGTGGGCGGTGCTGGAGCCGTTGTTGCCGAGGAGCCGCAAGCCCAAGCCCGGCCGGCCAGCCGGCCGCGGGATCTCCGAGTCCCTGGCCGGCCGACGCCCTGCCGACAACGCCACGCCGGACTACGGGCGCCTCTACCCGCCGTCCCAACAGGCGGAGCCGTCATCCCCAGCCCATCGCGTCAAAGCCGGCCACCATTGCACACCGTCGCACGCATCCTCACCGCCCAAACCGACCAGACGGGCATCCAACTCATCACCATCGCTGAACAGCCATGCACCTGGGCGAGGCGAAGCTGGTCAGGGGCACCTTGGTGGTGGCGTAGAGTGGGGTTCACCGACGCGGGGTGGAGCAGCTCGGTAGCTCGCTGGGCTCATAACCCAGAGGTCGCAGGTTCAAATCCTGTCCCCGCTACTAGAACATCGAAGGGATCACGGCCACGATCCCCAGGATGCCCCAGGTG